>DATGCC010000677.1:0-6229 GCA_035312345.1 Rhodothermales bacterium | reverse complement strand
GCGATACAAGGTCGAGGTGCTTTTCCGCACGGGCGGTGGCCGGAGAAGCAACTGGATCGCTGCTCGATACAGCGGAAGATAGGGAAAGCGAGGGGCGGATGATGGGCGCACCCGGCCTGCGCTGGTACAGACCGTGCTTCTTGTCTACAGCCCGAAAAAGATCGGGGGTATCTATGGACTCGGCGTTGCCCAGAAACAGGTAGCCGCCGGGCCGAAGGGCATAGTGGAACAGCTCGAAAATGCGCCCGTGTACGCTGCGATCCAGGTAGATGAGCACGTTGCGGCAGGTGATGAGGTCGAGCCGTGAGAAGGGCGGGTCCTGAAGTAGATTATGCGCGGCAAAGACGATCTTTTCCCGCACCTCATGCTTGATCCGATAGCCGCCCGGCTCCTGATCGAAGAACCGGCTCACCCGCTCTGTGGGTACATCCGAGGCAATGGCCTCCGGGTACAGCCCCTCGCGTGCCACGCGGAGGGCACCCTCCGAGATGTCGGAAGCGAATACCTGAGGAGTGGTGGGATGGGGCTGGCGCTCGGCCTCCTCGCAGAGCAGCATCGCGATGGAATAGGCCTCCTCTCCCGTGGCGCACCCACAAACCCAGGCGCGCACCGCCTCACCAGATGCCTTTTCCTTGAACAGCTTCGGGACCACCTTCTTCTCCAAGGCAGCGAATGCCTCCGGATCGCGAAAGAAGTTGGTGACGGTGAGCAGGAGATCCTTCAGGAGGTTATGTACTTCATCGGCGTTGGCTCGAAGATAAGCGAGGTAGGCCGCCAGGTCGTCGGTGCCGGAGAGGTGGAGGCGGCGGGTGAGACGGCGCAGGATGGTGGCGTGTTTGTAAAGGGTGAAGTCGTGGCCGGTGCGCGCGCGCAGGTGAGCGAAGATCTTCGTGAGCGCCCCTGCATCCTTCGTAGTCAGCGATTCGGGGCGTTCAGCAAGCCTACTGTGGCCTACGCTTTGTCCGTATCCCTGAAGTGCCTGGGCCAGTTCAGCTACGGGGAGGATCACATCGACGTGCCCGGTAGCCACGGCACTGCGCGGCATCGCATCGTATTCGGCCTCGTCTGGCGACTGCGCCATCGTCAGCCCACCTCGTTCTTTAACCCGCCCCAGGCCCACCGCGCCATCGCTTCCGGTGCCGGAGAGGACAACGGCAACGGCATGCTGGCCGTGGGTCTCGGCGAGGGTGCGGAAGAAGAGATTGATAGGCGCGTGCCGGTTCTGCGACCGCTTGGAGAGGTGGAGGTGGCTGTCGGTTATCGTGAGGTCTTTGCCCGGCGGGATGACGTAGACGTGCCCTGCCTCCACGTGCACCGGCCCATTTACCTGCACCACCGGCATCGCGGTGTGCTGCTGGAGCAAGGCCGCCATCTGGCTCTCGTGCTCTGGCGAGAGGTGGACGATGACGACGAAGGCCATGCCGGGCGTCTCTGGTAGGTGGCTGAAGAAGGCTTCGAGCGCTTTCAGCCCTCCGGCTGAGGCACCGATGCCGATCACGAGGAGGTCGTCAGGTCCCGCCCGGTTTTCAGCTTTTTGAACCGTAAGGTGATCCAGTCCCTCGGAAGACGCTTTATTCTTCTGAATGTCCATTTGATAGCACCAGACCTCTGAAGGTGCACGCTGAAGGCACCCGGGCGTTTATAAGCTACACACCATCATGAAGATAGACCGTCCGCCACAGGTTTATTGTAAGCATTTTGCTGACGCGTGGGTGATACACGTCCTGGATCTGATGCGTCCTTCTGCCGCCAGTACATACCTATCCCGCCCCCCTTTCCAAGTGCTTATCATCTCTCATACAAAACAGTAATTGCTACGAAATCGCAAACGCTCGGCCTTCGAGTCGTTGAGTGCGAGATTGCTACCCGGCGCTTCTTCGTCGGGGGCCGCTCTGTATCTTTATGATGAAACAAGCCACAAAGAACTTTAATCTACAACAACTTCCAAAAGGGAGACTACCTATTCGTACACCCCGTAGAAATGCCCTTTCAGCCGTTCATGGTCCGGCAGCGAGGCGATGCGTCGGGGGCCATCGAGAAACTGGATGATCTCTTCGTAACCCGCCTGTAGCGCTTCGTAGTCGTGGGGCGGGCTATGCAGCGTGAAGCTGTAGCGCCGCTCGCGCCCCTCATTAACCGTCACGCGGTACTGGCCGGTCACATCGCGGTCCAGGCGCAATTCGAGGCCTTCGTAGGAGAAACTATGAATGGGGTGTCCCAGGCCAATCTCTTGTTCGGATTCCACCTCCTGCACAACTTCCACTTCGCGGGCCAGGTTGATGGCGGGTTCTTTCGGATGGGTCCCGTTCCCATTGGTCGTAGCGAGCCGCTTACGAAAACGTCGGACGAGGTCTTTCACAGGCAATACAGGGCTTACGGACTAAAATGCTAGATCGGTACCAAGATACGAATCACAGCGTCTCGGGTTCAATGGAATCTCCCGCTATGCACAGAAAGCTATCTGAAAGAATCCTGTCACAAAAGAGCAATAGCGAATACCATATCCCGCTTTTCGCGGTGGAATACCTATATTTCCGAAATGTTAACACGCCACTTCTTCCTCCTCGTTTTGTTCGCTGGTGCCTTCCTGGGTTGTACCAGCACACGCCCCTATGTGGCCGAAGATATTGACAACGGGTCTGAAACGCTGCCGCCAGATTCCACGCGGACCTACCAGGTCTTCCTCCTCGGCAATACGGGCGGAAACACGCCGGACGACGCACCCGTGCTCCAACTGCTACAACCGCACCTCAACGCGGCAGACACGAACAGCACCCTCGTTTTCCTCGGCGATAACCTCTTTGGCAAGGGGCTGCCCGACTCTGCGCAGACAGGCCGTGCCGAGGCCGAAGCCCGTCTCCGCGCCTACCACGACCAACTCCAGAATTTTCCGGGGCGCATCGTCTTCGTACCTGGCGACCAGGATTGGCAAAGCGGCGGCAAAAAGGGCCTCAACGCCGTCAATCGTCAGGAGGCCTTTCTCGAAACACTCTTCCCGGATCGCAACGTCTTCCTGCCTGATTTTGGCTTCGGCGGCCCCATTGAAATCGACCTGACCGAGCACCTGACGCTGGTGGTGCTAGATACCCAATGGTGGCTTCACCCGTATGATAAATCTTACGGCGACGCTGGCGAATATGACCTCGATGAAGACGGGGACCTGCTCGTCCAACTCGATGATGTGATCAAGGACAACCGGCAGAACCACCTGCTCGTCGTGGGCCACCATCCGTTGTTCTCCAATGGTGAGCATGCCGGTTTTGTCCCCGCCCACGATCATTTGCTACCGCTCCCCCTCATTGAATCAATAAAACATTTGTACCGACGCTACATCGGGCAGCGGCAGGATCTCGCACACGAGCGTTATCGGTCACTCCGCCGACAGCTCAAACCGCTCTTCGAGCAACACGAAAACCTGATCTATGCTGCTGCCCACGACCATAGCCTGCAATACTTTCCTGTCGAGGAACAGCACTATCTCGTAAGCGGAGCCGGGTCGCAGGCTAATCCCGTTGCTGCCGGGCATGGTGCTGCCTTCACCACAGGCCAGTTAGGCTGGATGACACTGCATTACTACGACGACGGATCGGTCTGGCTGGAAGCTCATGTCACTGATGAGGGCAACCCGGCCCGCGTATTCTTTCGCACCCAACTCGCCGAGCCGGACCCCGAACGTATCGACCTGGAACTGCCACCAGCGACAACAACCACTTATCCCGATTACTCCGACAGCACCGCGGTCGTGAAGCCCAACCCGGACGCGCAAGCCGGCGCGCTCCGGCGCTTCTTCCTCGGCGACCTGCACCGCGACGCCTGGACGGCTTCGGTGCGCGTGCCCTACATCGACCTCGGCACCGAGGCGGGCGGCCTTACGCCCGTCAAACGCGGCGGCGGTCTGCAAACAACCTCGCTTCGGCTGGAAGGAGCCGACGGCAAGGAATACGTGCTCCGCTCTGTAAAGAAAGACCCTGCCAAAGCGCTGCCTGACGATTTCCGCAACACCATCGCGAAAAGCATCACACGGGATCTGGCAGCGGCGCAGCATCCCTTCGGTGCCTATATCGTTCCACCGCTGGCCGATGCAGTAGGGGTCCATCATACCAACCCGCGGCCTGTTTACCTTCCGAACGACCCGCGACTAGGCATCTATCAGGAAACCATCGGCGGCCAGTTGATGCTCTTCGAGGAACGCCCCGACGATGACCAGTCAGACGCGCCTTATTTTGGCAACTCGTCCGAAGTGGTGGGCAGCCCCGAAATGTTTCGCAAAGTTACCGACGACAATGACCACCGCGTCGATCAGCGCATGTTCGCCCGCGCCCGGCTCTTCGATATGCTTCTCTCCGACTGGGACCGCCACGCGGATCAGTGGCGCTGGGCCACCTTCGAGCCGTATGAATTGGATTCCACGCTCGTAGGCGAGGCTCGCGAGCAGGGTAAAATCTACCAACCCATCCCCCGCGACCGTGATGCAGCGTTTAACTGGTTCGATGGCTTCTTCTCTGTCCCGGCCAAAGCATTTACAAAATATCAAGACTTTCGCAAAGACTACGGCAACCTCAGAGGGTTGACGACCCATGCCTGGGAATTGGATCACCGCTTCCTCGCCGACCTTGACCGTACCGACTGGATCGCCATTGCCGACAGCATGAAAGCCGCCCTCACCGATGAAATCATCGAAGACGCGGTGCGGCGATGGCCCGAGGTGTTTTTCGAGCAGAAAGGAAAGCAGTTCATCGAGATCTTGAAAATCCGACGCGACAAGCTACCGCGTGTCGCCGAGAAATTCTATAAGCTGCACGCCCGTTCCGTGGACATCGTGGGCAGCCACAAGCACGAGCGCTTCGAGGTGCGCCGCCTCAACGACGATGAAACCGAGGTGGTGATGTACAAAACCTCGAAGGAGGGCGAGATTCGCAGGGAGATCTACCGCCGCACGTTCCACCGCAACGAAACGCGGGAAATCCTGCTCTACGGATTCGGCGGTAATGACACCTTCGAGGTCACGGGCAAGGTGAACGACGGCATCCTGATCGCTGCTATCGGCGGGCCGGGCGAAGATACCTTTATCGATCAATCAAAGGTGAGCGGCTGGGGCAAAAAAACGCGCTTCTACGACACAAAGGATGACAACGACTTCTCGCCCAGCCCCGAAACCCGCGTTCTGCGCTCCGATACGCCGGACATCAACCGCTACGACCCGACCCTGCGCTACAATGTGCTGGCCCCGACTCCCGTCTTCGGCAGCGACGGCGACAATGGTTTGATCTTCGGGGCTGGGATCCGCGCTGTCCGTCATGGCCTCCGCAAAGAACCCTATGCCACGGCCCATCTGCTCACGGCCTCCTATGCCATCGGAGCCAACGCCTTCGCTGCCGCCTACCACCGGCACCGCGTCGCCGACTTCGGTGGGTGGGATCGCACCCTGGATGTAACCTGGAAAGGGCCCAACTCCATCCGCAATTTCTTTGGCTTCGGCAACGAAACGGTCAACGAGGAAGATCGCCTGGGTGCGACATACAACCAGACACGGCTGATGCAATTCACCTTCACGCCTCGTCTGGAAAAAATCGTCGCTAACGGCATAACGGTGCGCTTTGGTCCACGGCTAGAAACCGACCAAGTTCAGCCGGACAGAGATCGGTTAATCGGGCAATTTGTTAACAGTCGACCTCCCTCTTTCGACCAGCAGTGGCGCGTTGGCCTTGAAGCCGGACTGGAACTGGCTTCGGTAGATCGCACCGTCAATCCCAGACAAGGGCTGCGCTGGACCAACCACACCGCTATCCACACTGGCCTTGGCAATACCGATGACCGCTTCCTTACGCTCAGCTCCGAAGCAGTGCTTTATGTTTCACCGCTCCTGCGTCCGCAGATCACGCTGGCAGTTCGCGCCGGCGTCGCCCACCTCATCGGCGATACGTTTCCCTACTTCTACGCCAGCACGCTCGGCGGCAGCGACAACCTGCGTGGCTTCCGTAACCATCGCTTTGCCGGACGCACGAGCACGTTTCAGAATGTAGAATTGCGTCTGGGACTGCTCAATTTCTCAACCTACGTAGCGCTCGGCGAAGTAGGTTTGCTCGGTTTCTTCGACAACGGGCGCGTCTGGGCCGACGATCTCCCATCGAATGAATGGCACCAGGGCTACGGTGGCGGCGTGTGGTTCACCTTCTTCAATCGCCTTGTCCTCACCGGCACTTACGGCCTGTCCGATGACGAACAGTCG
>DATGCC010000676.1:0-2654 GCA_035312345.1 Rhodothermales bacterium | reverse complement strand
CTGGCCGGTGGACTCGTGGCGCTGGCATTGCCGGGCTTTAATAGCATTGTCGGCAAAAACCTTACGCTGGGCTGGGCCACGCACTGGTGGTATCTCCCGGTTGCGATTGGTATTACGGCGGTGGTAGGCATCCTGGCGGGGAGCTACCCGGCGTTCCTGCTCTCGGCCTTCCGACCGATCCAGGTGCTGAAGAACAGGCTGGATGTGGGTCGGCAGCGGTCGGCGCTGTCGCTGCGGCGCGGGCTGGTCGTGTTTCAGTTTGCCCTCTCCATCGCCATCATTGCAGGCACCTTCGTCGCGATGCAGCAACTGCGCTTCATGCGCAACCAGCGCCTTGGCTTCGACCAGGAGCAAGTGCTGGTGTTGCCCTTCAACTGGGATCAGGCGGTGCTCGATACCTATGAGACGCTCAAAGCCCGTCTGCTCGAAAATACCGCCGTGCAGCAGGTCACTGCCTCCGGCGATGTACCGGGCCGCATGTTTACGTCGATGAGCTACTGGATCGAAGGGATGTCGGAAGACGCTCGCGGTGGAACCAACGCCCTCATCGTTGATCCTGACTTTGCAGAAACCTACGGGCTGGAGATGGTCGCCGGGCGCGACTTCTCGCCCGATCTTGCAGCCAATCTCGGCGAGACATTTATCCTGAACGAAACCGCCGTCGCAGAGATGGGCCTGACGCCCGAAGAAGTGATCGGCAAGCAGTTTCATATGAACACGACCGGCCCGGTCATCGGCATCGTCAAGGATTTTCACTTCGAGGGCTTGCAGAAAACGCTGGAGCCATTGGTGATGACCGTATGGCCCGATTGGTTCGGTTACGTCTCGCTCCGATTGCACACGACCGATCTGTCAGAGACCCTTGCCAGCGTCGAGCAAACGTGGGCCAGCGTCGTGCCCAATCGGCCCTTCGAATATTTCTTTCTGGACGACGACTTCGCCCGGCAGTATGAGGCCGAGCAGCGTTTTGAGCGCATCTTTATGACGTTCGCCCTCCTTGCCATCCTGATTTCGTGCCTCGGTCTGTTTGGTCTCGCTGCCTTCACGGCCGAGCAGCGCACGAAGGAGATCGGCGTGCGCAAGGTGCTGGGAGCATCCGTCAGCGGACTGGTTGTTTTGCTGTCAAAAGACTTTCTGCGGCTCGTCCTCATCGCCTTCGTGGTCGCCACGCCCCTTGCCTACGTCGCCATGCACCACTGGCTCGACGGGTTTGCTTACCACATCAACTTGGGCGTGGGCACGTTTGCGTTGGCGGGCCTGTTGACGCTTTTCATTGCTTTACTGACGGTGAGCTACCAGTCGATCCGTGCTGCACTGGCCGATCCAGTGAAAAGTCTGCGCTATGAATGAATATCAAGAACATAGGCCGCCTGAACGCGCCGATGATTTATTGGCGTGGTTCTGCGCGCCCCATTTGCGCGAGGACATCCAGGGCGATCTGCATGAGTTGTTCTACCTGCGCGTGGCGCGGAAGGGGTTACGTCGCGCTCGCCTGCGCTACTGGGTCGATGTGATTCGCTTTTTCCGTCCGTACGTCCTGCGCCGCCAACCACGTCCTTATCAACCTGCACGAGGTCCCATCATGTTGAAGAACTACCTTAAAATCGCATTTCGCAACCTGCGTCGCCAGCCGGGCTATGCGTTCATCAACATTGGCGGGCTGGCGGTGGGGCTCGCAATATGCTTGCTGATTTTGCTGTACGTACAGGATGAACTGGCCTTCGACACCTTCCACCCGGAGGCTGACCGCATCGTGCGCATTGTGGAGGCCGAACCATCTCCTGACCAGGGTGAAGTCCATGAAAGCTACACGATGGGGCCGCTGGGACCGGCACTCGTGGCCGAGATGCCCGAAGTCGAGCGATCTGTACGTGTGGCGGGACCCTGGATGTCGGGGCGATTCACCGTAGAGCACGGAGCCAACCGCTTCTATTCGGGCGATCACATCTTCGCCGGACCGGACTTTGTGAATGTCTTCCATTTCGACTGGCTCCAGGGCAACCCCGAAACAGCGCTCAATCGGCCCTCCACCGTTGTGCTGACTGAACTGGCAGCGCAGCGCTACTTCGGCAATGAGGACCCGATGGGCCAAATGCTTAGCACGGAGGCGTTCGGCGATATCGAAGTGACGGGCCTGATCCAGGATCCACCGAGCAACACCCATCTCGATTTCAGCATGATCATCTCCTTCGCCACCGTCGAAAATATCGAGGGATGGCGCAACTACATGGCCAACTGGGAATCAGGCGGCTTTGTGACCTACCTTGTGATGTCGGAGGGAGCCGACATCGAAGCCCTCTCAGCGCGACTGCCTGCGTTTGTTGCCGCGCACCGGGAGGCTAGCGAAGACATGCCCCGGCCCTACCTGCAACAGTTGACAGATATTCACTTTGGCTCCAGCCACATCACATCGGACATCAACGCCCACAAAGGCAACATCGCCTACCTCTACATTTTCTCTGCTGTGGCGCTGTTCATTCTGCTCATCGCGTGCATCAATTACATGAACATGGCGACGGCCCGGTCGATGCGGCGGTCGAAAGAGGTGGGCCTGCGCAAAGTCGTCGGTGCGCACCGGCTGCAACTGATCCGGCAGTTCCTCAGCGAGTCGATGCTGACGGCGGGGATCGGGCTGGTGCTGGCGATGGGGCTGG
>DATGCC010000675.1:0-13493 GCA_035312345.1 Rhodothermales bacterium | reverse complement strand
CTTCTGGAATAGCGAGGCAAAGGCGTATTTGATCTCTGAGCCAACACGCCAGAACAACGCTTTCGTCGGCTCTCCTGCAGCCGAGGGTCTTTCGTATACCCCCGCACACATGCTCTCGGACCAGCCCAGCGAGTTTCGCATCGTGATCAACGACCTCGAGGCCGTGCAGGATAAGTACATCCCCATCGCGCTGGCGGGCGGCCACGCCAGCCGCGCCGAAGTCCGCGCCGTCTACGACCGACTCGTCCAGGACCCGGAGCGCGTCTACCGCGAAACGGTGGCTTACTACCGCCAACTCCGCAACCAGACGTTACGCATCGACACCCCCGATGACTCGCTGGATCTCGCGCTCGAATGGGCCAAAGTGTCTTACGACAACCTTGTGGTGGATCATCCCGACCACGGACGCGGCCTCGTAGCGGGCCTGGGCACATCGGGCACGGGTGGCCGTCCCGGCTTCGGCTGGTTCTTCGGCGGCGATGCCTACCTCAACAGCTTGAGCCTGAACAGCCTGGGCCTGCACGATACCGTCCGCGACGCACTCGCCTTCTTCTATCCCTTCCAGCGAGAAGATGGCAAGATGCCGCACGAGATCACGCAGGCCACAGCCTATGTGGACTGGTTTGGGGATTACCCCTATGCCTTCATCCACGGCGACACGACACCGTACTACCTCGTTGCGCTCTATGACTACTACCTTCGCACAGGCAACCTGGCATTCGTCCGTGAGTCCTGGTCTGTGGCTCAGCATGCCTACGCCTGGTCCCGCGCTACCGATGCCAACGGCGACGGACTGATGGATAACAAAGAGGCTGGTCTGGGCGCGCTCGAATTCGGCTCGCTGACAGGCATTGAGACAGACATCTATCTCGGAGCCATCTGGGTACGCAGCACCCACAGCATGGCCCAGCTTGCCCATGCTCTCGGGGAAAACGCCACCGCCGAGCAGGCCGAAGCAGATTACGCAAAAGCCGCTGCTGCCTTCGACGAACGGTTCTGGGACGAGGCGCTACAGCACTATGCCTATGCCTTCAACGCCAGCGGCGATCATGTGAAAGAGAATACCCCCTGGAGCGCCGTTGGATTGATGTGGGGTCTCGGCACACCAGAACGTACCAGGGCATCGCTGCAAGAACTAAGCTCGGCAGAGTTAGCTACCGACTGGGGCACCCGCATGATTTCAAACAAGAGTGCGCGCTTTGAACCGCTCAACTACAACTACGGTGCCGTCTGGCCTTTCCTGACAAGCTGGGTCGCTACAGCGCAGTACCAGCACGACCGGCCCTACAGCGGGTATGCCCTGCTCCGCACCACGGCCCAGCATACCTTCGAGCGCGCACTGGGCCATGTAACCGAGGTTTTCTCCGGTGCCCGGCACACCTGGCCGCAGGAGTCCGTCGCGCATCAAGGGTTCTGTACCGCCGGAACCGTGCTGCCCCTCGTGCGCGGGATGCTCGGCCTGGATGGCAACGCCCCTGCGCGGCAACTCACCTTCGCGCCCAGCCTGCCCGCCGATTGGGATACCCTTTCTGTTACTAACCACAAGGTCGGCGATGCAATCTTCGACCTGACCTACACCCTTGATGACGACCGCCTCATGCTCACCGTTCATCAAGACAGCGGCGCTCCGTTTGCGGTGACCTTGGCACCGCTGATCAGCACGGGGCGTAGGGTGCGACAAGTCCAAGTGAATGGCGAGCCAGTGTCTTTCGAAGCCGATGAGGCTCCCTTCGGGGTGCGCCCTCGCATTAGCTTTGAATCTACTCCCCAGACCACCGTTGAGATTACCTTTGCGCCAGCCCCTGCCCTCGTGCTGCCTTTCCGCCCGGCACCTATCGGTGCTCCGAATCAGCACCTGAAGATCATCGACATGTGGCGCGACGGGGAGCAACTTCGGACCCTCATCGAAGGACGGGCAGGCAAAACCTACACGCTGGAGCTTGTTCACCCCGGTCTGGTCCGCGCTGTCACTGGAGGCAAACAAAACGGTTCCATACTGCACGTTGTGATGCCGGATGGACCCACAGACACCTTTGTCCGGCATGAAGTCGTCCTCGATATGATTTCCGAGTAAAAGGCATGGAAGCACGCCAAACCCCACCGCTCTCCCAGGATACACCCGAAGTCCTTCCCTATCTGTCCCGGGACGACAAATGGTACCTTGGAGGCGGCAACCGGCTCCTCTGGGCACCGCCTTTCCCGGTCTGGCTGGATACGCTCGGCTTCTGGGATGAGGCGCAGTACTACCAGTTCTCGATAACTCCGGTCTTTACCGTCACCATCCTCGATGAAACAGGACGTGAGATTCCTTACCGCCTGAACCACCGACAGTGGCAACCCGACTGCCTCACCCAGCACTACCGCACCGATACCGATCTCGCCCTCACCGAGCGCAAAGCACTTCTGCCTAGCGATGTGCTGATCTCCGAACTGGCCCTTCAAAATACCAGTGCTCGCACCCGTACGCTCCGCCTAGTGCTTTGGACTGTGCAGGAGAGCTACCCTTCCAAAGGCGAACGCTTCCTGACCAATCTCGTCGCTGAGAAAGACCGATTCCGCTTCCAGTTGCACACTACCTACCGCCAGCTTCCGCGCTATGATTTTGGGTGTGCGCTGGGGCTGGACCGACCCGTCCAGTCCTTCGCTGCCCAGTTAAGCCAGGGCTCGGTGCTCCAACCGCACTGGCGCTTCACACCGTTCTACGAAGCTGTGGATACGGGTACGCTGGGTGACGTGCTGCATACTTCTGGCCCAACCGATGACGGCTTGCTCTACCTGGGTCTGCTCGCCGAGATAGTCCTCCCCCCCCACGCCATCGAAACCGTCACCTTCGGCTTTGCTGCCGCGCCGCAGTCTTCCGAGGCTGTCCATAATCTGGACCACGTGTTGCATACGAATGATGCCATTGAGCAGAGCACTGCGCACTGGCAACGGTACTTCGACCGCTTGCCGACGTTTACGTGCAGCGACCCGTTCCTCCAGAAATACTACTGGTATCGCTGGTATGGGCTGCATCTCTTTACGATGCATGGTGGCGAGGGCAACTATCCTTATCCGGCTGTCTACGAGGGGCTGGCGTATTTCCGCGTCCCGATCACCTACAGCGCCCAGTGCCACATCCTGGAGACGCGCTGGATGGATACACCTGCCATCGGGCAGGGCAGCCTGCGCAACTTTCTCCACCACCAAAAACCGAATGGCGGATTCGTCGGGCACCTGTACATCAACGATGTGCATCAGGACAGCTTCTACCATGCCAACTGGGCACACATTCGGCACCTGCATAACAACCACCCCGACGACGTATTCTTGCAGGAGGCCTACGCAGGCCTCAGCCGCTACGCCGATTACTTCGACTGCGAGCGCGATGCAGCAGGCAGCGGGCTCTACGACATCCAGAACATGTACGAGACCGGCCAGGAGTACATGCACCGCTACGTAGCTGTGGAGGACACCGCCGACCGGCACTACTGGGGCAGCCACCTGCGCCTCAAAGGTGTCGATGTGACGGTGTACCTATACGAGATCAAGCGCCTGCTGGCCTGGATCGCCACCCATTTCGACAATGCCGAGGCCGCACAGCGCTGGACCGAAGGAGCTGACAAGACGGGCCGTGCTATTCTGGAGCAGATGTGGGACCCGGAGGTCGAGATGTTCTTCGATGTGGATCCGCGCACGGGTGAACGCACTGGCATCAAGGCGTCGGTCTGCTTCTATCCATACCTCACCGACCTTGTGGGCAAAAGCCATGTGCCCGGCCTCAAACAGCATCTGTTGAACCCAGAAGAATTCTGGACGCCGTACCCCGTCCCTTCTTCCAGCAAAGATGACCGCTATTTCGATGCCTGGGCCCAGTGGAAAGAGCAGCGCATGAACTGCCCGTGGAATGGGCGGGTCTGGCCGATGACGAACAGCCACATTGCCGAGGCCCTGGCACATACCGCCCTTCGCTTCGGCGACGACGAACTCCGCCAGCAAGCCGTCGTGTTCATGACCGCGTTCATCCGTATGATGTTCTTCGACGGAGATCCGGATCGGCCCAACTGCTTCGAACACTACAACCCGCTAACCGGCAAAGCCTGCGAGTACCGGGGCGTAGACGACTACCAGCACTCTTGGATCGTCGAACTCATCATCAAATACGTCGCAGGCATCCGTCCCCACGCGCACGGTGTCACGGTCGATCCTTTTCCTTTCGACGCCGAGCACCTACGCCTCGACAAGGTTCCTATGCGCGGTCATCGTATTGGCATGAAACGTACCGGCGACTGTTTTGCCGTGTTCGTCAATGGCACGCAGGTCGCCGAGAGCGTGCTTGGCAAGGCCATCGAACTCAACCTTTGAGCACCTTGGAAGACATGCGCCTCCAGATGACACCGTCTTGTATCCGTATGGTAGGCTTTGGCCTGAGCCTGATGGTTCTGTTCAGCATGATACAGCCCGCCTTTGGACAAACGCCCGCTGCTAACGACAGCCTGTACCAAGACGATTTCTCGACCTATGCTCCAGGCAGCGACACCAGCCCCGCATGGACGCACAGCACGGGATTCTGGTATGTTGCCAAAGGCATGCTCTGCGAATCCTCCGACGTGTATGATGCTGGCGCATACGTGCCGCACTTCCTCGACACACCGTATGAGGTTTCTGTTCGCTTCCGCATGGACAGTGCCTATCGGGGTGCCGGGTTGCTCTTCAACAGCAGTTCCCCCACAAGTACGAACTATGCCCACATGGTCCGTGTGGACGATGAGCAGATCATCTTCGGCTATTTCGAAGGAGGGGCCTACTATGGCCTGGGAGACGCCCGGCTGCCTGAAGCCGCCAAAGATGGTGACTGGCACACCATGACGCTACGTGTTCACCCCGAAGCACAAACGTTTGGCTTTGCCCTCGACGGAGAGACGATCCGCGAAGACGTACCGTTGCGCTACCATACGGGCTATCTGGGACTCCAAAACTCCGGCGGCACCGCCTGCTTCGATGACTTTGTCCTGCGTATGCTACCTGCCGATGATGCACCGGCTATTCCCTGGCCTATGGCTATTGCTCCCACCCCGGACGGCGTATGGGTCGGATCACCGGTGTCCGGCACTGTCAAGAGGTTCTCTCCTGAAGGACGCCCGCAGCTACGTTTAAATGCCCATGGTGGGCAACGCCCCTTCGCTGACCCTATTTCCCTGGCTACCCGGCCCGATGGCAGCCTCCTGGTGCTCGATGCCAACGCCCACCGCCTGCACCATTTCGATGCACAGGGCCAATGGCTGGCAACGGCCAACACAGGCTCCAACGCACCTGCCGACCTGACTACCTGGCCCGATGGCACGCTGGCCTTGAGCGACCCGGAGGCGGGTACGCTGCGCTTTTTCGATAAGACCTTTCAGCAGATCGGTACCCTTGAAAACATGAAGGATGTAGAGCCTGGAGCCCTTGCTGCGGCACCTGGCATGCTCACCTTCATCGACCGGGATGCCGGTTACGTCTACCTGCTACGGGGCCATCAGGCCGATTGGGAGTTGGATATCTCTTTCGCCTTACCCCCCGGTGCTGCACGCGGCCTGGCCCTTACAGATCGGCATCTCTTCGTCGCCCTCGACCGCCGCATCCTTCGCTACGACCACCAGGGCCAGATGACTGGCACGCTCGACCTCAAACCCATGGGGCAGGTCTATCCACAACGCCTTGCTATCGACGGTGCTACCCTCTACATCGCTGACTACTTTGGTGACCGGATTATCGTGGCAGATACAGCGCTCACCTCGCCACAGCTTACCCACACCTTCAGCAGCGAGGATGCAACCTTAAACATCACCTGGAAAAGCAGCATTGCCGCTCCTGCCCAGGTCGAAATTCGCACCGAAGAAAAGGAATGGGCGCGTAAAACCGAACAACGTCCTGCTACCCAGCACACCTTCACCTTCGATGGTGTGCAGCCATCCACGCGCTATCATGTTCGCTATGCACCGCTGCTACGTACGATTCCCGAAGGCCCTGGATTCTCTCGTGAGGTGGCCCTGATGTCGCCACCGCCGGAGGGGAAAATGGCGTATGTTAATCTGAAAAGCGCGGTCCTCGTCTTCGCCAACGTCGCTGATGAGAAACAGGCCGAAGGGTGGCCCAAATCCGAGCCACTCCCACAGGCCACCATTGATCACATCCTCAATGAGATACAGGACGGGCGGCGCTTTTACTGGATCAACTCCGGCATGCGCCTCCATCTGGACATGGATTTCTTTGTGGTTGAGCAGCCGTTGAAACTGGGTAAGGTATTTCAAGACAGCCCGTATTACCCGCCTGTGGAAGGCATGGCAAGGCAGATCCTCGCGGAGCAAGGGACCAACCTCGACGACTACGAGTCGATCTATTACCTCGTGGTTGCCCACGACTATCAGCCAAAGACGCAGACGTGGGATCTCCGCGGACGGGGCGGAGCCTTCACCAACGGCGTGGGCTGGAACGGGCAGTATGGCCGGTCCTGGTGGTTCGCCACCCGACCCGGCCACGCCGCGGGCAACAACTGGCTCGTCGTCCATGAATTTCATCATCAGCTCGACGAACTCTTTCTGCTGAGTGGCTACCCCGACTACTGGTTCAACCACTTTAGTCCCCACATCGGCACGAGCGGCGACTTCGGCGAACACTTCGACGGCAATGCTGCTATCCTCCGCGACTGGCCCGCTGACGCGTGGTTCGACCTTGACTATGGCACGCTCCGCTTCGCTGTTGACACTGACATGGACGGCATTCCCGATGAAGCGTCTGAACTGCCCATGGATGAGCAACGCCTTGGCAGCAACCCGCACAAACGGGATACGGATAGCGATGGCGTCTCCGATCTCGCAGAGTTGGCGTTCTCCAACTGGATCACCTACGGCTGGGGCGAAACGTATGCAGCACCGGCTCCCCTTCCCAATCTGACCCAGCCCGATTCAGACAGCGATAGCCTGAACGACGCTGAAGACCCGTATCCTCTCTATCCCTTCACCCCGGATATCCAACCAGCCGATGTCGGCTTCTCATTGATCGGAGCGACGACGGATCAGCGGGTGCCCTATCGGGCAGAGGCTACCTGGGATGCCGACTCGCTACGCATCCGTATCAATGCACCCGAAGGTCGACCAGTGCGTCTATTGCTTGATGCCAATGCCGACGGGTGGTTTGCTGGACGGGACAATGTGGAGTTTAAGTTGGCTACCGATGACTCCATGCACGCTGAGGTGAACGTCTTCCACGCGGGCCGGGCTGATCGCTGGGCAACGATGGAACCAGCCCTGACCCGGTCGCTGGCCTACTCCTGGCGTCGCTTGGACAACGGGACGTACCAGCTTGCCATCGCCCGCGCCCCCCGCCTTGGCCTGCACCTGGAAATCGGCGAGATCCTTGGCCTGAATCTCGGTGTCGGCCTACCAGGCTATGAGCAGACCAACCGCAAGCGATACCTCACCATCCACGAACCCAACCGCTTTATCGACTTCACCTTGATTGACAAAGCAGAAACGGTGAAACAAGGAAAAAGCCCGTAGCACCGAAACACGCTCGTGGTACAGCGTATCATTTAATTACCTCTTTGCCATCTTCTGGGCCATGCGTCTTTTCGAGGCATGGCTTTCGGAGAGCGGAGTGCTAAAGGACGGGAAACGCAAATAACACCTTCCGCTCACCGCGCTCCGATACCCCGTTTTTTCAAAGAAAAGATGGCACTTGCACAACCGCCGTTTGAGATAACCATAGCGCCTCTCCTGCCCATGCGTGCGTTGATCATCGCAAGTCTGTTGCTGGCGGGTTTCATCGTCCTGCGCCCGACGCCTGCGCCGGTGGCAGAAAGCGAGCCAGCACCTTCCCCTGCACCTGCTGAGGTTGGATCGCAAGGGCACGGCTTTCGGTTCGTGCGCATCCGCTATGAGGGCGTCGGCTATGGGCGTCGCGGGCGTTCCTGGGCCTACGACTGGCCCACCGCCGAGCAAAACCTCTACACCGCCCTCGAACGCACCACGGTGCTCCACCTCGACGGCGAACCCATTGTGCTGACGCTGGAGGACGATCGCATCTTCGAGTACCCCATCCTCTACCTCTGCGAACCCGGCTACTGGCAGACCAATGACGAGGAGGTCGCTAACCTGCAAGAATACTTCGCACGGGGCGGCTTCCTCATCATCGATGACTTCCACGACTACGGCGGCGGGCGCAAGGGACCAGAATGGGAGAACTTCTACGCCAATATCAAGCGCGTCTTCCCGGACCGCGAGCCTATCGAGCTACCCGCCGATCACCCTATCTGGCGCATCTACTACGACATCGACCCGGACGCGGCGGTCTCCACCAAGATCGAGACGGGCGAGGTGCCGTGGCTCGGGCCAGACGACGATACCTACTACGGCATCTTCGACGACAACGGGCGGATGCTGGTGGTGATCTGCTACAACCAGGACATCGGCGACGGCTGGGAATGGCCCGACCGCAACCTGCAAGAAGGCTCGACGGTAAGCTTTCAGATGGCGATCAATTTTATCATGTATGCGCTCTCGCATTGATAAACCTTACAATCAGAACCGAAAAGATGGCTGATCCTGCCACATTTTGGCTTGGCCTTGCTGGCATTTTAGCAACTCTAGTAGCAAGTGGACTTGGTTGATATTTTAACCACAAGACCAGAACCGATGAGATTCGCAAAGAGCTTTATCTTCTGCAAATAGATTTATCTGTAAGATGCAGTGAACGAATCAGAGCAATTCTAATGTTAGCGTTTGAAATAAGAGACACACCTCCTAATGAACGTGCAAAATCTACTTTGGAACTATATGATCACTTCTTTGAGCTAGAAAATCTTTCAGACGAAGCAGCAATAAAACTACCAGTTGCTTTATATGCAGCACTGACAAAATTAAAATTGAAGCTTGGACCGTTCATGCAAACGCAAATAGAATTAGCAAGCAAACCTGACAATACCCTTGACACAGAACTTCACCAGTTACAAGCCGAGGCAACCCGTTTTCTCAACCTTGCACGCCAATACCTAGGAGTCGATGTACTCAGTCAAAAAAGCGGACATATGTTTGCTAAGAAAGAACTGGAGCAAGCCCTGGAAACCACCTCTCTAGATTTTATAAGAAGTGTCAGGAGATATGATAAAAAATCCTCGGCTAACGTTTGACACAAAGCAATTCCCGGCTTCACAATACGGTCGCTCAACCATACATTCGCAGCAAAAGCCCTTTACCATCTCCATCTGACTATGCTTATTGCTCTGCGGTCGTTCAGCCACGCCAGCCACACGAAGAGCGATCAATGTCACCTGTCCCAATAGATCAAACGAGAAATCACCAATAGATACCCATACAAAGAAGACCAATGCCTTTCATCGACCAGCAGCGTCCATTTACCTGCTAAAAGTGAATACATCGACGCCAGCCCGACACTCATCGATTTTTGCTGCGTGCGGGGTGCCAAGATCCTACCTTTCTGTCCATCACCCTAGCTCACCATCCGTAATCCTTAGTCTTTGCTAATGCACGCGCTACATCTAAGAACGTTCAGTATTTGCCTTTTGCTCGTCCTCGCTTCTTCTGCCACTGCACAAGACTCGTTGCGTGTTCAGGGCGATAGCCTGCGTCTGGCAGGCGATCTCGCGGGTGCAGTCGAAGCCTATCGCGAAGCAGTTGCTCACCCTGGCGACGATGAAGCCGACGCCTATGCCCTCGCCAGCACGTTTGCCCTCCAGCCGCAGTACCCGGACAGCGCATTCTTCTACCTCGACCGGGCGCTTGAGACAGAAGAATCCATGCAGCCCCTCTATGACGCGGACCTGTATTTTTTGACCGAGGACGAACGGTGGAACCAGGTTGAGGAGCGGCAACTCGATAAGCTAGCCACCCAGGTAGCAGGCCCTTTCAACCGGGCATATGCACGGGATTTATTGCGCATCCGCATGAAAGAGTGGGGCTTCCGGTATCACATCATGCTGGCGTATCGGCAACTCGGTCCGGCCTCTCCCATCCTGTCGGCCCTGGCGAAAGCAATGGATGAACACCACAGCGCCAACGAAGTGGAGATAAGGCGACTGATTCAAAAGCATGGATGGCCCGAACTCTCAGCGGTAGGCGAAGAAGCCGCCTATGCTGCGGGCAATGTTATCAACCATGCGGATCTGGCAACCCGGCAAAAATACCTCCCCCTTCTTAAAACCGTCTGCGAACGGGGCGAGGGCGACTGGTCTCGCTACGCGCACATTCTCGACCGCACCGAACTGGAGTTAGGCAACCCTCAGGTCTATGGCACGCAGATGGAGCAAAACGAGGAAACCGGACGCTACGAACCCCGCCTGATGATCGACCCCAAGCATGTCAACGAGCGGCGGGCCGAAAAGGGCATGGAGCCTATCGAGACACAACTCAAGCGCTTCAACGAAAACATGCAGCGCGATTTTGGGAGCAAGTAGGTTCTTCGGCAATTACCTGATCGCCTCATCTGGCTCTGCCAGCGAAATCTGCGCAGGGATGTGCTCGCGTATTGCATTGGCCTGATCTGGTACAAGCCCGCGACGATACGTTTCATAGTCGGCGTAGCCCATGCGGCGGGCCTTCTCATTCCACATCTCCCAGTAAGCGAGCCATATATCGTCCAGCACAGCGATGTACGCCGCATACGGCGTGGCCCGCGAGGTTTTGATAGAAACAACCGCCACCCCCGGTCGCTCGGAGAATCCATCCTGGCAGCCATAGGCATAGGTCGGTGCACAATTCAGAACGTGCTGCTTGACGGTTTCCTGCAAGGCGTACTGCGCCATTGCCTCATTTTCTACAAGCAGATCGCCCTCATCATTCACCAGAATGGTCAGGATGTTGCGCTCTTTAATCTGCGGCGGTGGCTGATCGACTTCGGGTGGCAGCGTCATCCCGATGCCGGTATCCACGTCAATGGTCGTCGCCACCAGGAAAAAGATGAGCAAGAGAAAGGCGATGTCCGCGAGCGAAGAACTAGGTATCTCTGGCGTTCTCGATAGCTGTTCCGAAAGAATTTTCATCGTCGTCACCAGGTCGAGGAGGGTTTAAAACAAGACCCGACTTAGTGGCAACAGTTGCTCGTAGGGAGGTTAAACCAACCGCGTTAAGTTTACATTATCAACCTTACTGCCCCGCTTCGATCCGGTCGTTCAGCCGCGCCAGTTGCACGAAGAGCGTTTCGAGTTGCGCGTAATAGGCGTCTTCGTCCAGGTTGTTTTTGCGGCTCTTGACGGCAGCGATGTCGCGTTCGATGGCTTCTTTCTCTTGCAGCAACGGGCCGAGCGTGGCGCGCTCCTCAGCGCTGAGGCTGGCGATGGCGGCCCCGCCCCGCCGGAGCGTCGTGATAGCGGCTAGATTGCCTTCGCCTGCTTCGTCCAACTCCTCCACGCGGTAGCCTTCGGCGTCGCCCGTGTCTTCGAGCAGGGCGTGTTCGGTGGCGAGGTGGCTGGAGGCTTCGTACGACCGCGCCGTGGCCTCGGCGGCGTATTGGAAGAGTTCACGCACAGAGAGCGTGCCGTCTTTGTCAAGGTCGGCGTTGGGGCTGGTGAAGGCTTCGACCAGATAGGTCGGGAAGACCGTCTCGTTGCGCTGCGTCCCAGCGCGGGTCGCGGTGATAATGATGCGGTCCGGCGCACTCAGCGCCTCCACAAACGGCGCACTGGCACTGGCGGTGTTTATGAACACGATCCGCCCGGCATTCAAACTCTCCACCAGATCGGCGTAGTCAGTGTCATTAAGATCGCGGCGCGGGATGTTGAGTTGGGCGTGCTCGCCGTCGTAGCTGCCATGACCGAAGAGGATGACATAAACATGGTCATCCTCTGTCACCTGACCAGCGAGTGTGCCAATGCGGGCGCGAATATTCTCGGCGGTCGATACATCCGTCACGAACGACTGGTCGCTGATGGCTTGCTCCGCCAGCACCGTCACGTTGGCTGCTGGAAACCCAAACGTCTCTGTCAGCGCCCGGTGCGTGTCGAACAGGTACTGCCGGTACTGGTCCGTGTACGCGGGACTCCCGCCCAGCCCGCCTATGAGCACGGCATAGCGGTCTTGCGCCGCGGCGGGCTTGGTTGCTACGAGCAGCAGCGCAACCACCAATAACATCACCCTCCCAAATGTGTCATTCCGAGTGAAGCCGAGGAATCTCGCCGGATTGGTCTTGCAAATCGTCACGGGCGAGATTCCTCCACTCGCTTCGCTCGGTCGGAATGACATGTTCGATGTTTGTGCTGTAATCAATCCAAAATCTCCAATCTGAAATCCAAAATCACGGCAGTCCTTTGCGGCGGCGGTACATCCATTCGGCGGAGAGCAGCAGGAGCACCAGCCCAAACAGGAACGGCATATCCCACAGGTACTCGGCGTGGAAGATGGACGTGCTGGTGCGACGGCTGCGCAGGTTATCAGGGATGACACCAGCCTCGGCGGGCGTGTAGTAGCTACCGCCAGCGGTGGTGGCAAGGTTCTGGAGGAAGGCGCGCTTGAGCGTGGCGTCGTAGAATTCTTTGTTGGACGGGCGCACGAGGAAGCTTTTCGGCTGGCTTGTGAGCACGCCCGCATCAGTCTCCGCTACGACGGATAACTCGTACAGTCCTTCATCCTGCGGGACGAACGGCCATGTATACGTGCCCTCGTTCGCCAATTCCTCCTGAAACGTGACCTCGCTGACGGTGCCGAATGGATCGGTGAGCAGACCACGCACCTCGGCTCCAGATTGCGGACGGTAGCTGTCGTCGTAGATGGAGACGGTCAGCGGCACGTCTTCGTCCGGCGCAAAGCGTGCCTGTCCAAGATCCACATCAACGCGGTTGGGCGCGGAGGCGACAAGCCAGCGAGCCATCTGCCGCCAGAAGCGCTCGTGTCGTGCATCTTCCGAGTCGAGCAACATCTGCCAGCGCCATGTGCTTGACGTAGCCAGCGCCGCTGTTCGGCCTTTGCCGTAGCGCTGCACCACCAGTAGCGGCTCGCCATCGCCGAAGTCATCCTCTGGCTTCTCCGCCAGGACCGACGCGCCAGGTTTCACGCTGCCCAGGTAGTTGATACTCGTCAAACCTGGCATCTCGGTCCAACGGTTCAAGTTGGCGATGGAATTGGGCGAAAACTTGAGAATCGGGTTTTCGGCTCCTGCTGAAGTTGGAATGAACTTGAAACCCTGCTCGGCCACATCTTTGTCCGGCACGGAAAACGGCGTCGGCAGCACCTGACGGCGGCTCGGATCAAGCGTCACGGGCAACACATCGGCAATGGGTGTGTTGTCGTAGAACCCCTCGGAGAAGGCGTTGCGACCGCCTAGCATCAGGAAGCCCCCGCCGCGCTCGCGCACAAAGCGTTCCACCAGCCGCAACTGATCCGGCGAAAACGCCGACGCTTCGATATCACCAAAGATCACCGCTTTGAACCCATAGAGATCTTCTTCGGTCGTAGGAAAACCACCTGCCAGTTCATCTGGCGTCTTGATGCCCTGTCGGTAGATTTTGCCTGTGCCCGTCCGCG
>DATGCC010000674.1:0-6532 GCA_035312345.1 Rhodothermales bacterium | reverse complement strand
GACTCACTCAACGAATTCAGCTACGCCGCCAATGTCGGCTTCGGCCTTGAAATCGGCCCTCCTGTCGGTGGCTTCACGCTCTATCCAGAGATCCGCTATGCCTTTGGCGTCTCCAGCATCACGGATGACAACGAGTTTCTGGGGGCTGGCTTCACCGCCGACGAGGACCAGCAATTCAACGCCTTCATGCTGCGCTTGGGTGTATCGTTCTAACAGGGTGTAGTACTCCTCGAAAGAAATTGAGCTTGACCACATTGGCTTGCAGCTGGCAGGCGAACAGGAGCCATGCAATCAAATCCTGAATCTGTGGACCTGTACTTCTGAGGCTTGGCAGAGTCTGGGAAGTCTGCTCTTTATCATTGATTTACACTCTGTTATGAGAAGCAAAACTATTCTCTTAAACACATAGCTCATGCGTTGTAAAGCCATCATCTTGCTCACCGCTCTCCTTTTCGCAGCCTGCGATACCACCAATACGTTCGAGATTCCTGAAGGAGAAATACCTATCTCGCAGCTTCTGGCCGACTCTACGACCATGGCTGATGGACTTGTCCTTAACCCAAGCGGGCTCACCCCGCTCGCTGCGGAGCTGTCCCTGGAGACACGCAGGCCCACGACGATCAGCATTGAAGTATCCGGGGCAGAGCCGATGGTCAAGGCCTTTGACGACGTTACCACAGCGCATACTTTTCCCATCCTGGGCCTCTATGCAGATACCGAGAGGTCATTGTTCGAGTGACTGATCCGCAGAACAACCGCTACGGCGTGGATACCCTGTATATCACCACGCCTGCATTGCCCGAGACCTTTCCCTCTGTGGACATTTTGACAGCCTCTCCGGCGGACATGGAAGCTGGGTGGAATCTGAGCGGCTTGAGCGTCGGAGGAGCAGGCGAGGCAGGTCGGTTCACATCCTATCCGTTTATTTTCGATACGAACGGCGATATCCGCTGGTATCTCGACCTCTCTCATTTCACCCACATAGTCGACTTCATCCAACGCCTGGAAAACGGCAACTTTTTAGCCGGACACGCTCGCTCACTCTATGAGCTTGATGTGCTGGGTCGGGAGGTGAACCGATGGGATATCCCGGACTACTGGTATCATCACGATGTGATTGAGAAACCAGACGGCAACTTTTTGATCGCCGTTAATAAAGAAGGGCTTGCCACAGTGGAAGATCATGTGATTGAGATCGGCCGGAGCACAGGCACCATTGTGCGAGAATGGGACCTCCGGCAAATACTCGACGTGGATCGGCACGACCTGCTAGCAAATGAAAGTGACTGGTTTCACATGAACGCTATCTGGTATGAAGAACAGGATGATGCACTGATTCTTTCTGGACGCAACCAGGGCGTGGTTAAGGTGGATGGCAATAATAACCTCGTATGGATCCTTGCCCCCCACCAGGGATGGGGAGCTGCTGGTCTGGATGGAAATCGCCCTAATACGGCTGACTATCTCCTAACGGCTGTCGATGCGAACGGCACCCCCTATGGAGAGGCAGTGCAACAAGGAACCGCCGATGCTCCCAATTTCGCATGGGTCTGGGGCCAGCATGCACCGATGCGACTCGATAACGGAAATCTGTTCATTTTTGATAATGGCTACAATCGCAACTTTAGCGATGCAGGCCATTGGAGCCGGGGCGTCGAATACGAAATCGATGAGGACGCCATGACCATTCGCCAGATCTGGGAATACGGGCGAAGTAGAGGGGAAGCGTACTATTCGCAGATCATCAGCGACGTTGATGAACTATCAGAAACAAGTAACCGGCTCATCATGCCTGGGATTATTAACAATGAATATGCGCATGTAACCGAAGTGACGTATCCAGGCAAGGGGGTTGTTTTTGATGCACGCATTAACTTTGCCAACCTCTATGGATCAGGGCAGGGTTGGGGAGAGATTGACATCGTGTATCGGTCCGAGCGGCTACCGCTTTATCTGTCCCAGGTCGGCAGCGCTGCTACAAGCCAACCGCGGGTCGCGCAACGCTCTGCACCGGCAACTTCCTACTCCGGACCTCCTCGCTCACTCTAGCACATAGATTACTGATCGCTGCCAAAGGGCGGGGCCGGATCGTCAGTTTCAACGACACCCGTTTCATTACCGAGCCGCTCGCGGAAAGTGACGCGGGCCTGATCCATCAGTTCGGCCATGGCGTTGATGCTTCGGCCCATCGTAAAGGCTACCTCTGGCATCGGCATCTCGAACTCGTCGTGCAGCATCAGCACATGGTACGCTTCTGAGCGGTCCAGCGTCAGGTCCTCGTTCAAGGGCACGCCGATATCCACTGGTTCATCTTTGGGAGTTACATCCTCCCAGGTAAGCACGGCATCTGGCTGATACCATTCCCAGAACCATTCCTGTGTATCGTCGGTGGCGCGAAAGCTGGACGGATCATTCGGTATCGGCTCGTCAAGCGAAAGCACTTTGTCTTCCCGATACGTCTCGATGTCCTGGACCAGCCCTCGCAGCACCCGGTACTGCGTCCCCAGCAGCCAGCCGCGCAGGCTCATCGGGGCGGGCCGCCGCTCCCGGTGTTGCCATGCATAAATCAATGTCTCGCCGACGACTTCTTCCGGCGTCAGATCGTCAGCATGGATGTGCTGCTGCTCGACGTAAAAAGTCAGGGCCTGCTGGGCGGCCTCTGTGAGTGCGTCGAGTTGGGGCTTTACAGCCTTCTGGAAAGCCTCTTCATCTTTTACTGCCTGAACGTCCTCAGTGGAAAAATCGGTCTGGACCATACTGTGCCTCAGTTGCTGTCTGGTGTTGAATTATTTCAACCAAACGGCACCTGGAGGTGTTCAGAGCGAGGCGTAACCATTGTGTTGGTAATATCATCCTACTAGGGTGTTGTAGGTATATCCTACCAGGCATCGATTTTCACCCCCAATTTAGCTGATACCCCATGAAACTGTTTTTCAGTATTGCGGTACGCGCCCCGTTCTCTTTTTATCAACGTTTCCTCTTGAAATACATGTTTTTATCCTCTCGTTTCCCCGTCCTGCTTTTGTTGATTCTTTTCTCAATGCGCCCTTCGCCAAGTAGTGCTCAGGATCGACAACAAAATGCGTCTAGCCTCTTCCTTCTGCCTCAGGGCAATGCGCTCTCCTCGCTGAGCGGATCAGGCTTTGGTAACATTGTTCAACTTCACCCTTCAGATGTAGCAACGGGCAACCCGGCCGCCCTAACCTTGCTGACGCAACCCAGCATAGCCGTCTCCCTGCAATACGGCACAACCATCGACAATGCCTGGATTGAGTCCGTCAACTGGCAATACAGCCGCCTCAACGATGTATTACCCCAATCAGCGGGGATGGTCTATCCGTACAAGGGATGGCGCTTGGGGCTAGGCTACGCACAACACTACTCTGCTAACAACCAACGTGGCCCCATTCAGGTAACAACCGAGACATCGGATCTCGCTTATTACTCGCTAGAAGAAACGCGCCTGCACGCCGTGGAACCCGCTCTCGCGTATACACAGGAAGGTATTCTGAGCCCCCGTGATGCCTGGACTATCGGCATCCGGGCGGGGCTTCATCTGTTTACCCACGACACGCAGTTGGATGAAAGCTATTTCAAATGGAACTTGCACAGCCCAAGTTGGACAATAGGGACGAGCTATGTCTGGCACACCAACGACAATCGCTATGTCCGGGCGGGGCTCTTTTATCAAGACAATGTCACCCTGGAAGGAAAAGCATCGTCCTTCTCAAAAGATGTGGCAAGGATAGTCTTGCTTCCAGGTTCTAACTCTGAGAATCCCGCAACCGTTCTTATAGAACCTCCAGCCATTCAGGTAGCATGGCCAGCCCGGCTGGGCGGCGGCGTATCGGGAGAGCCCTTGCCCGGTCTCACGCTCAGCGCCGAAGTGCAACGGGTCTTCTGGCAACAGGCCGAGGAGCAATACCACTACAAAGACCAAACCGAGTTCTCAGTCAACGCCCACTATGCTTTCTCCAAAGCCATCTCAGGTACAATAGCTTTTCACCAGGCCGGGCGCGATTACCCACAGGACATTCGGAATCCAGAAGTAGCCTTTTTCGGATTCGATGATGCCATGCAAGCACGATACCTGGCCCTTGGCGGCGTTGTGCAATGGTCCAACTTACAACTAGACCTTGCCGTGGCCGATAGCCATTTGTTTTCTTCCGAGAAGAACCAGCAGACGCTCCTGGAAATAGGTCTTGCCGTTATGTTTTAGCAACACACGTCTGCTACTCAACGCACATCCAGGTTGACTACGATGGGAAAGTGATCGGTGTACACCGTAGGATCGTGCGCGTGGACATAGAACACCTCGCGGACGCGGCGGTAGAGGTCGGGCGAGAGCAGGATGTGGTCGATGGCTGAGAACTCCCCCACATCCACCACATCATTGTCGTTGCGGTCGTAATGCGAGGTGAAGCGCTGCGATTGCGGCACCTCGGCGATAACGTTACGCAAATCATCCTCGTCGCCCGACCCGGCAGATTTGATCCGCGCCAGCACATCGGTGATAGGCTGGTTGCCACCGATATCCAGGGTGGCGTCGTCGAAGTCGTTAAAATCGCCCAGCACGATGACGGCCCGCCCGTCGTCGATTTCCTTAGCAATGAATCGGCGAATCACTTCGGCCTGCGCCTCCCGGCGGTCCTTGCGGCCGGGGTCGTCGGGCCGTGCCAGGAAGTGCAGCCCCACAATGGTCGTCGGCACAGTGCCCAGCATAAGGCGGGCGTACATGTTTTTGCTAACGCCGTAGGTGTCGGTGCTGGCTCCCACATTCACCCGTTCGTCGAGTCGTCCGATTTTCTCAATCGGCACCCGCGAGAGCAAACCCACATCTTGCCCGGTGAAGCGGTCGTTGCCCTGCACGAAATGCACCGTGTAGCCCGCATCAGCCAGCGATTCATCCACCAGCTTCTGCATCACCGAGCCATCTTCCACCTCTTCCATCATGATCACATCGGCGTCAATCATGCGCACGATTTCGCCGACGCGGTCCCGGTGGGCGCGGGCTTTCTCAGGATCTCCCTGGTGTGGAAAAGATGCCTGCCCTTCGTCGCCCATGCCGTCAAACATAAACTCGGTGTTCACCGTCGCCACACGCACGCCTCCGTTGAAGACATAGGTGGGCGGCGGCTCCGGCTCGAAATGGAACGCCGCATCAGGCGCGGCTTCCTGTGGCGGCGGGGCCGGTTGCGAGCATCCAGGGAGCAGTACAATGAGCAGCAACCAGGGTGCTACCAGGCGAAGCAGAAAGCGCGTTTGAGGCATAGAGACTGGCTATTGAGAATTGGGAAATGGTGGCGGTATTGCCATCCTTCAGACAAACCTATATGCCTGCCCGCAAAAGAATAGAGAAACCAAGCCCAAAGATCCAAACCCAATCAGGCAAAGGTTACCAAAAAGCAAAAAGGCACACCCGGGGGAAGGCATGCCTTTTCAAAAATGTCTAGCGGATTAGCCTAATAGACGCCCGTGTAGAAACGGAAGCGCTTGGGATCCAGTTCGACGGGACGCTTCGGCGTGATGGGTTCGAGGTTACCCACCCAGTGCGGTCGATCCCGCCCTCTCATCGATTGCTCGCTGTAGAAGTGGCGCGTTTCTTCAGAAAAGGGGCGCAGCGTCGAGTCGGCGTGGCGGACGTAGTAGGCCATGTAGAGCGTGTTCTGCCAGCCAGGAGCCTGCGAATCGAGCTTCAGGTTGGTGTAGTAGCGACGCTTGCGGCTGTTCTGGTTGAACGCACTGAACTGGTAGTCGTCCAGCACCACATCCTCGTAATTGCCCTTATCCCTATACTGCGTCTCGACGCGGTTGCGCACGACCCAGCCCACGAGTTCCTGCTCTTCGGGGCGCTTCGTCTCGGAATACATGCAGCGGGCCAGCCACAGCGTCTCCGTATCGATCTTCTGCAAGGGAAGGGGCTTGACCCTTTTCGGGTTCTCCAACGCCTCCTGCACCAGCGCTGCGGGCAAAACCGGAGCGGGTTGGGACGTAAAGGTTGCCAGTTCTTCTTCGAAATTAGCTTCGACGGCTTCCACGGGTTCGGGGGCACCGGCAAAGGTTTTGCCAATCAGATCATCCCCGAAAGAAAAAACACCAGTGAACACAAAGAGGAGCGAAAAAATATACGCACCCAGTTGCGGTTTCAGTGTTAAGAGGTCGCGCTGGTCCATAAGGTGAAGGATGGTTACTTCAGGTGATGGCGGCAGGTCCTTCTTAGTCGTCCTTACTCTCGCCTCCCGTAAGGCAGCACATGAGAGGCATAACGAGCTTGTTACGGGTTGGTTTCGTTTTCTGATAGCTTTGTAAGTTTCTGGAAATAAAATGTTTGTGACGCGGGTGTGAAGAATTCACATCTCTCTAGGCTCTCTTCTCTCTATCGGCTATATCTCCTCTATCTTGAGATTCAGGCCGTTCCAAGACCTTTCCAACGTCAATTGCACCAATTTTCGGACGTATGATGAAAAAGAATTCACATAACACGGTCCCCCTTCGCATCCTCGCTGATGAAAACATCCCGCTGATCGAGGAT
>DATGCC010000673.1:0-3165 GCA_035312345.1 Rhodothermales bacterium | reverse complement strand
ACATCGTGGACGCCCAGGATACGCCCGTCGCTCGTTAGCGCGATCTCAGCGTCGTGGATCTGGGCGCGTTCGTGTGTGGTAGCGAAAAAGTTCTCCTGCCGATCTTCGATCCACTTGACAGGGCGCTTCAGTTGCATGGCGATCCACGGCACCAGAATCTCTTCCGGGTAGAACATGATCTTCGGCCCAAATCCGCCCCCGATGAACGGCGCAATGACCTGTACCTGCGACTCAGCAAGGCCGAATGTGGCTGCGAGTCCATTGCGCACGGGAATGGGAGCCTGCGTGGTGTCCCACACTTTCAGGTGCTGGTTCTTCTCATCCCAGTCGGCGACGATGCCCCGGTTTTCAAGCGCAGCAGCGGTGCCCCGGTCGTAGACGAAGCGCCGTTTGATGAGCACATCGGCCTGCTCACGGATGGCGGCGTAAGACCCCTTTTCTTGAACGACGTGCGCAGCAAGGTTGTCATCCAGGTCTTCGTGGATGCGCGGTGCATTGGGCGCGAGGGCCTGCTCCATGTCGGCAACAGCATCTAGCGGCTCAAGATCGACCACGATGTCTGCCAGCGCATCTTCGGCTACATAGCGGCTCTCAGCGACGACCACCGCCAGCGCCTCGCCCACCTGCCGGATCTTATCAACAGCCAGCGGTCGTTGCGTGCGTGTGTGAAAGACGAGGCCGTCAATGGGCGGTGGCGCGACAAGCAGCGGGCCGGGCTGGTTCAAGTCACCCAGGTCTTCAGCCGTGTAAATGGCAACTACGCCAGGCCGTTCACGGGCTGCCTTAGCATCAATGCCGTGGATCTGTGCGTGCGCGTAATCGCTACGCAGCACCGCCATGTGCAGCATTCCGGGGCGATGCACATCGTCCACGAACAGCGCCTGGCCTCGCAACAGTCGCGGGTCCTCGTTGCGCCGGATCGGTTTGCCGAAATAGCGGGTCGCCACAGGAGATTTCTGGTTGCTGGTTTTCGGTTATTGGTCTTTTTTTGCTTTTCCATCCACCATCTACTTTCCACCATCCACCAGCTTCAAAACGGCTTTCACGATGTTCTGATAGCCCGTGCAGCGGCAGAGGTTGGACGACAGGACCTCGCGGATCTCGGCTTCGGTGGGATGCGGGTTGGCCTCTAGAAAAGGCAAGAGGATCATCAGGAAGCCGGGCGTGCAGAAGCCACATTGGAGCGCGTGCGTCTCGCGAAAAGCGGCTTGCAGTGGATGCAGATCGTCGCCATCGGCCAGCCCTTCGACGGTCTGCATTTCGTGTCCGTCAGCCTGGATGGCGAAGAGCAGGCAGGATCGTACGGCCTGGCCGTTCAGCAGGATGGTGCAGGCTCCGCAGACGCCATGTTCGCAGCCGACGTGCGTGCCGGTCAGATCCAACTCGTGCCGGATAAAGTCGCTCAGCAATAGGCGCGGCTCGACGGTATGCTCATACACCGTGCCGTTAACCGTCACGCGAATGGGATAGGAAGCAGACACAGCCCCTGCATAAGTGGAAAGAAAAGGATCTATGTGCATCATATCGAAAAGAATGCGTTGCCGCAAGCGCTTCCAGAAGAAGTGTTGTGGACAGAGACGGTCTGCCGGAATGTCTCTACGAGGCGTCGATCTTGCGTTGTTGTAGAATGTGCCGGGCGGCTGCCTCGGGGGTCGAGAAGAAGTAGTCTTTGCCGAGGTGGGCATAGACATCACTTTTGCGCATCGTGTCTTGCACGGGTTCTTTGACGCCGCCGAAGTACAGCGCCACGCCGCGTTCGCGCAGGGTTTCTGCTACCGAGATCAGCGTCGCCGCTGCTGTTGTGTCGAGGTCATTGATGGAACGGGCATCCAGGATGACGGCCTCGACGTTGGCATCGTTCTGCGTGTATTTCAATAGCAGATCACGGATAAAATCGGCGTTGGCGAAGGAGAAGGACGCATCGACCCGCAGCAGCAGGATGCCGTCAAGGGCTTCAGCTTCGGCATGGCGGTTTATGTCGCGGAAGACCTCGGCCTCGCGCACGTAGCCGAGTTCTGCCACATGAGGCCGACTGATCCGATACATGATGGCGACGACGGATGCGGTCACGCCTGTCAGCACGCCCTCTTGAATCCCAACAAAAAGCGTCACCAGAAACGTCAGCGCTGCAATGCCCCCATCCATACGTTTGATGCGCCAAAGGGCCAGTATTTCTTTGAAGTCGAACAGCCCAATGGCGGCAACGATGATGATGGCCGCCAGCATCGGGATAGGCAGGTGGGTGAAGAGCGAGGTTAGAAAAAGCAAGGTCAACGCGATGAGCAGAGCCGCGCAGACGTTGGCAAGCGGTGTGCGGGCACCCGCGTCGGCGTTGATGGCAGTGCGCGAGAAGCTACCCGAGATGGGAATGCCCCGAAACAGACTGCCTGCGAGGTTCGCCGCGCCGATGGCAAAAAACTCCTGGTTGGGCTGGATGGTATAGCGATGGCGGGCAGCAAAGACCTTACCCAGCGAGATGACGGTCATGAACTGCACCAGGGCCAGCGTCAGTGCCGTACTCCAGAGCGATCCAAGTGCTGCACTGTCCAGCAGCGGTAGCGCAGGCACCGGCAATCCGCTCGGAATCTCACCGACGATAGCAATGCCTTGTCCATCAAGTTGCCATTTCCAGGTCAGAAACGTACCGATCACGACGATTACGAGCGGCCCCGGCACACGCGGCAGCCAGCGTTTAAAGACGAGCAGCACCACGATGGCGGCGAAGCCCATCGTCAGCGTGAGCAGATGAACCTCTCCGAGGTGCGGGATCGCATTGCTGAGCACGATGTGCAATTGCTGCGAACGCGGTAGCTCTATGCCCAGCAGGCTGTCGAGTTGGCTCATAGCGATGATGAGTGCCGCTGCCGAGGCAAAGCCAGTGATGACGGGTCGCGAAAGCAGGTTCACCACGAAGCCGAGCCGCGCCACGCCCATTGCAATCTGCATTACGCCCACCATCGCTGCCAGCAGGATCGCCAGCGCGATGTATTGATCGGAGCCGGGTTCGGCCAGCACACTCAACCCCGCTGCCACAATCAGCATATCGATGGCGATGGTGCCCACGGCCAGTTGCCGCGAGGTGCCGAAGAGGGGGTAAACGAGCAGCGGGATGAGTGAGGCATAGAGGCCATAGATCGGCGGGACGCCTGCGAGGATCGCGTAGGC
>DATGCC010000672.1:0-7779 GCA_035312345.1 Rhodothermales bacterium | reverse complement strand
GGGTTCGGATAGACATTGCTCACCAAGTATGCCTCCGGCAGGTCGATGGCCACCTCGATCTCAGGCGAATAGTCGAACGAGCCGTCGTAGTCGAGTTGCTTCAGTCGGAAGACGTGGCGTCCGGGCTCAAGGTCGTCGAGGCGGAACTGATAGCGTTGGGCAACTTCGGTGGTGCCGTGCCCTTCGATGAAGGCGAGGGCAGAGAAGGCGCCGGCCTTGTTGGCTTCGCCGAGGTAGCGGTGTTGGAGTTCGAAGCCCGCGTTGTTGGTCTCAGAGGCGGTTTGCCACGCGAGTGTCGCCGAGCGTCCGTCGGCCTGGGCCTCGAAAGCCACCAACTCTACCGGCAGGTTCGTGAAGGTGGCTTCGCATTCATCATCTTCTGCGGCAAAGAGACCTAGATTATCTGGTGTTGAGTCGACATCACTTCCAGTAGCTGCGGTGATACTGGCGGTGACTCGGCCTGCGGTTGCGCCAGAGTTGACCGTGAGGTTGAACATGAGTGTTTCGGTGGCTCCGGCAGCGAGGCTGTTGATGGTGAAGACGATCTCGCCAGAGGTGTTTGCGTCTTGGCTATCGCCGCCCGTGGCACTGCCATTCACGTAGGTGAACTGCGAATCGTCATAGGTGACCGTTACTTCAACATTCGTAGCAGAAGCATTGGCGTTGGCAGCGTTATTGGTGAAGGGGGCGGTAAACTTGAGTGCATCGCCGCTTTCGGGGGCTTCGTCTGGGTCGGTCAGGTTCTGGAAGTCGAGTAGCGGAGCAGCCGCTGCGTCGCACTCCAGGTCGAGCACGCGGCAGATGTTCTCATTTCCGGTGCTCCCACCTCCGATCACCTCGAAGGAATAGCCCCCACTGCTAATGGTATCCCCGACTTTAGGCGTGCCAGGAGAGCAACTCGTGTGAAAGGCGGTGCCACCTTGCTCGGTTACAGGTGTGCCGTTGAGGTAGAGCGGAGTTGTCACACCATCAATAATGATCTGCATGCCATTGCCGAGGTTAGCGCGGCCGGAATCGTCGGCATCAATCGTGATGATATCGCCGTCATTCACGGTCAATGGCCCCCAAACAGTCCCCGCATTGTTTGATGGATTTGAAATCCGGAACTCAACTGTGGCATCGTTCGGTCCAGAATAGACAAAAGACATATTCTCAACCTTTCCACCACCTCCACACAGGTCACAGTCGGTCATTGACGCAGTGCTGGTCTTGAAGGCATCAAGAGAAAGTGAGGCCGGAGCTTTGGAGATGGTCGTGCGGGTAAAGAGAGGCGGTGTGTCACCGTCCGGGGTATTGGCCTGTACTGGTAAGGAAAGAGCTAGAAGTGCCACGAAGCACAAGAGCGTTGTAGTAAGACGTTTCATAGCAGCGGTATCATTGTGGGACTCTTTCTAAGCATTTTCTCGACTGCTTGGCGCATTGTTTTTCCCGTTGGAAAGACGAAAAGCTGCCAATAGAGGCCCGTTAGCAGGATTTTGAGGTAAAGCACGCACACAGCGATCTGTGTGTATACCCTATAAGCCAAAGTCCATGCCGTCTGAGAGAGACGCTCTAAATTCATTACTTTAGAGTAGACAGGGGAGCCCAAAAAAAAAGCCAGTCGGCTCCCGCTGCTAGAGAGCCGACTGGCTTGGGGTGTAGCGGAAGGCCGGATAGGATTCCCGCTACAGGACCGAAGTGCAGGGCACCTCGATTTACTCACCACCCTGGATTGTCGTCACCGACGGGGGTGAGGAGGGGATTGCAAAAAAAGGCAAGTGTATCTGCGGTGTAACGCAAGAAGTGCTACCTGGCGTACCAGGATGGGACTCCTTTTTGGAGCTGTTTCCAGCAGCAGCGTTCAGTCAAATGCTAAAAAACGGCGTAGGAAGCACATACGGGCCGATGTAAGAGGCAGGTGGCGTCTCGTGCTTTCTACTGTGTAAGGAAGAACCAAATAACGTACCGTATTTGGCGGGCATAAAGAAGGAGAGAAGCAAGACGCTTTTTTTATCGAACCGACAAGCCGCTGCTGGGTAAGCACAGGTTCTAGGCTGTGCCCTACGGAATAGCGTTCTGCCTGAGTTGACTTTCGCCGCTATTGCTGGTAGATTAAACAGTCAATTCTATCCCTGCAATTCTTTTGCAGAAAGTGCATGATTCGCGTCCTCTTTAGCATCCTCGCCGTGGTGGTTGCCGTCCTCGCCGTCGTCCTTGATCAACCGTTATTGTACGTGGTGGCAGGCGTGCTGCTACTCCTGGCTGTCATTGCGCTGCTCTCGGCCATGCGCCGACGGCACCGCGAAGCGCAGCCGCTCTATACAAAGTCTTCACCCGAGGAGGAATTGAAGTCCCTCGGTATCATGGATATTCGTCCCAAAGATCCAGCTCTGAAAACCAGCCGAGAGGGTGATGGCATGGCTGTGGGTGAAGCCCGTGCGGTTGCTGCACTACCGCCCGATGAGGAACCCTCACCCCGAGAGATGCCACCCCGAGAGATGAAAGAGTACGGAACTGGAAGCGATGACGAAGTTGATGACGTTCCCGCGGCTCCTGTCGAGGTGCGTCCAGTAGCTCCTGCACCCAGAGATCCGCACAATTCGGCGGTGCTGGAGCCTTATCTGCAAGCCCTGCGGGCAGCCATCGGGGCACGGGTCGTGTGCCTGTTGAAGCAGGAAGACATCCAGCCGGAGTACGATGTGGTGATGCTCGTCAGCGCCGAGCGAACCCGGCGAGGTCGTACCTTTAGCGCCCGCGAGCCGCTGTTGACTGCAGGCATGACCCAGCACCCGGTGACGGTGCGGCACGTCGGCGACGGGGGCATGCCTGTCTCCAGCCTTGGCTACACGCGCACCCCCGACACCGTCCGGCAGATCGCTGTGGCTCCGGTGCCGCGCCAGGACGATATCGAGGCGTACTTTTTGGTGGCTGATACGGCCGAAGACGACGCGCTGAGTGATACCCGCTGCCGTGCGCTGCTGGCCCAGTTTGCCAAGTTGCTGGCGACGCTACTCGATACGCCCAAAAGTGAGACGGAAGAGACCATTCGCCCGCGTCGCGAAATTATTGCCGAAGAGATGGTCCACGCGCGCAACGAGGGCTACGAACTGTCCATGGCGCTGGTCTATCTCAACCGGGCAGAGGCCATTGCTGATGAAGGCGCTGCCGCCATACGTGCCGCCGAGCGTTTGATGGAAACCCGCCTGCACGAATCGGTAGAAGGCCGCATTGAGCGCTTTGGTGAGTTGACCTACGGTGTTTTCTACCGCGGGTCGGATGTAGAAGCGTGGGGCCGAACGATTCAGCATGCTTTTCTTGGCACAAGCGGTTTGCTGGACGGCGGTGTCAGTATTGGCATTGCCCTGCTGGAACCGCACCACGAGTCGCCCCAGGCATTTCGCCAGGACGCCATGCAAGCCCTCAGCGCTACTTTCGAGTCCGGCTCCTGCGTAATCCTTGAATGAATTTGCGATTTTAGATTTGGGATTTTGGATCCAAAGATGACGTTTCCTGATACCCAATCCAAAATATGCAATCCAAAATCCCAAATCGAAACCGGTGTCTCTCTTTGTAACCATCGTGCTGGACGGCGTCGGCATCGGCGAGCAACCTGACGCAGAAGAGTATGGCGATGCCGGTAGCGATACACTCGGGCACGTTTGCGCCGTTGCACATCCACAGCTTCCGCATCTGGGCCGGCTCGGCCTGGGCAACATCGCGCCGCTGGAGGGCGTGTCGCCGTCCGAGCATCCTCGTGCACATTTTGGCCGGATGTGCGAGGTGAGCGCCGGCAAAGATAGCACGACGGGCCACTGGGAGTTGGCGGGGCTACGGCTCGACACACCCTTTCCCACCTATCCTGAGGGCTTTCCGCCGGAAGTCATCGACGCTTTTCTGGAGAAGACGGGTTCCGCAGGCGTGCTGGGCAATAAGGCCGCGTCAGGCACGGTGATCATCGGCGAACTGGGAGCAGCGCATCAGCGGACGGGCTACCCCATTGTCTACACCTCGGCGGACAGCGTCTTTCAGGTAGCCGCGCACAAGGACACGATTGCACTAGACGACCTTTACCGCCTTTGCCAGATTGCTCGCGACGAGGTGTGTGTGGGCAAGCACGCCGTGGGCCGTGTCATCGCCCGCCCATTCATCGGCGCACCGGGTGCCTATACCCGCATCTCGGCAGAGCGAAAGGATTTCTCACTGCTGCCGACAGGGACGTTGCAGCAAGCGTTGCAGCAGCACGGCGTGCGCACCATCAGCGTCGGCAAGATCAGCGACCTCTTTGGCGGGGTCGGGTTTGATGAAAGCCACAAGACCAAATCAAACAAGCAGGGAATTGCTGAGACGTTGCGCCTGATGCAGGAATATGGCAAGGACGACCAGCCCACTTTCATCTGGACCAACCTCGTCGATTTTGACCAGGAGTACGGCCACCGCAACAACCCGGATGGTTTTGCTCGTGCCCTCGAAGCTTTCGACCGTGCTCTGCCTGATTTTCTTGGCACGCTGCCCGATGGCACCCGGCTTGTGCTTACCGCCGACCACGGCAACGACCCCACCACCCCCAGCACCGATCACAGCCGCGAGTACGTGCCGCTCTTGTATTATGGAGCAGGGGCAGGTCGTGATCTAGGCACGCGCGCTTCTTTTAACGACCACGCCGCCACCGTCGCCGCCTACTTTGGTGTACCATTTGAGACAGACGGGACGGCTTTTGGATGACGCGCCTTGCGCTCCATTCCAGAAACCTGTAACCTGCATCCTATCAACCTGAAACAATCTTTAAGCCCATGATTCTCGGAAAAGTAGTAGGCACCGTGTGGGCCACGCGCAAGGACGAGCAACTCGTCGGGATGACCCTGCAAATCGTGCAACCCGTTGATCTGGACTATTCGCTCAAGAGCGGCTTTGTGGTGGCCGTAGACAGCGTAGGTGCAGGCGTGGGCGAGATCGTGCTGGTGGCGCAAGGGTCAAGCGCTCGGCAGACCGCCCTCACGCACAACAAACCCGTAGATGCGGTCATTACCGCCATCGTCGATAAGCTGGACGTGAGTGAGATCGCAGACGCTGATGACGTAGCCACTGAAGAGCTGATCGAAGTATGAACCTTGGACGGGTCATCGGCAATATCTGGGCCACGCGCAAATATCCGGCGCTTGATGGACGGCGCATGTTGCTCGTGCAACCGCTCTCGTTTGCTGGTAAAGAGATGGGCGGCCCCATCATCTCGCTCGACACGGTGGATGCAGGGCAGGGCGACATCGTGATGTATTCCACCTCTAGCGAAGCCGCCATTCCGTTCGATGGCCTCACCCCCACCGACGCCACCATCGTCGGTATCGTCGAGCGCATTGACCACGGCGACGATACCTGGCGGACGGTTTAGGAGGGGAAAGGGGAAGGGCGAGGGGAAGAGGGGTTTACTGCTCTATTTTAACGCTCGCTTGAATCATCTACGAGCGGGACAAAGCGGAACGAATGCATTTCTTCTTGCTCGTAGGCGTCGGGTCCCACGCAAGTGATGCGAAGCATCTGCTGGCCTTCGCGGTCGCCGACGGGAATGATGAGGCGGCCGCCGGCATAGTCGTCATCCGGGCGGCGTAGCTGTTGGAGGAGCGGCTCGGGGACCTCGGTAGCTCCGGCAGTGACGATGATGCCATCGTATGGCGCAAACCCGGCCCAGCCCTGCGTGCCGTCGCCCAGCCTTGTCACGACGCGGTAGCCTAGCTTTTCGAGCAACCGCCGCGTACGCTCATGCAAGGGGCGGTGCCGTTCTACCGAAAAGACGCGCGCGCCCAACTCACATAGCACCGCTGCCTGATAGCCGCTGCCGGTGCCGATCTCCAGAATACGTTCGCCAGGTTGCGGGTCGAGCATCATCGTCTGGTATGCCACCGTGAACGGCTGCGAAATCGTTTGTTTGAGACCAATGGGCAGGGCCTCATCGCGATACGCCCGGTTGCGCAGGGCTTGCTCGACGAACTTGTGGCGTGGCACCGCGCCGATAGCTTCCAGCACATGCTCGTGCTGAATCCCCTTTTCGCGGAGATCCTCTACGAGTTGAGCACGCTGGCGCTGATAGATGCGGTCGTCGGGCATGAAAGGTGGAGCAGAAGGATTGCTTGAGCCTGAAAAGCGTATACTTCTACCTATTATAAGAAAGGATACGCCGCTGTGCTGCACCCTTCACCCAGTCCTCATTCAAGATTCTGCCGGAGCCAACTCGGGTTCAGGTGCCGAAGGAAGGCTGAGGGCTTCGGTCAGGTGCGTGCGGAACTCATTGATCGGAAGGTTGGAAATCAGGTCGCCATTCTCGGCGATGGAAATGTTGCCCGTTTCTTCGGAGACGACCACCACGAAAGCGTCGGTTTGCTCGGTCAGACCCACGGCCGCGCGGTGGCGCAGGCCCAGGTGCGGGCTCAGGCGCATGCTCGACGACACCGGCAGGATGCAACGTGCCGCTTCGATCCGGCGGTTCTGAATGATGACTGCGCCATCGTGAAGCGGGTTCTGCGCATAGAAAATGGTGATGAGCAGATCGCGGCTCACGTTTGCCTGCAACTCCTCGCCCGTTTCGATATAGCTGCGTAGGCCCGTCGAGCGCGTGAACACGATGAGCGCGCCGATCCGTTGCTCGCTCATGGATTTGACGGCGGCTACGACTTCGGTAATCAACTCTTGCTCGGCAGGCGAGGTGATGAACCGCCGGAGGAGCGGGTTTTGCCCCAAGAGGAGCAGTACCCGCCGTATCTCTGGCTGAAACAGAATAATCACCGTGAGTACGGCAATGTCGTTGAGGGCACTGAAAAGGGCCTGCAGCATCGTCATCTCGAAATAGCTGACGAGCACCTGCACCAGATAAATCGCCATCAGCCCCAGGAAGATGGATACCGCCAGCGTGCCCCGCATCATCTGGTAGAGCTTGTAGAGCAGATACGCCACCAGCGCGATCTCGATGAGATCGATAAGACGAACGGGGATGATGCCGAAAAGGGTTAAGGCCATGTTGGGTAAGGATGAGAGAAGGAGTCTAGGAGGCTATGAGCCTACGAAACAAAGCACCCTAGACTCATAGGTTCTTAGTCTCATAGTCTCCAAAAGCAGTTTCCCCCAGCACGCGTAGCATCTCTACGGTGGGGCGGATGTCGTGGGTGCGGACGATGGTGGCTCCGCGCAGCACCGCTACTGCCGTCGCGCCAAGGGTGCCGTAGAGCCGCTCGTCTACCGGCAGGGGAGCGCCAGGTGTGCCCAGGATCGTGCCAATGGTGCTTTTGCGCGAGATGCCCACCAGCACCGGACGGCCCAACGCCACGAACCTATCCACGCTGTTCATCAGGCGCAAGTTCTCTGTGGGCGATTTTCCAAAGCCAAAGCCGGGATCCGTCACCACATGCTGCACGCCTACCGCTTCTGCCAGGCGCATCGACTTGCGCAGGGAAGTCGCTACCTCTTCCACCACATCGCTGTAGGTATGTTCGTGGGGCATCTCACCCGGACGACCTAACGCATGCATTACGATGAGTGGTGCACCAGCTATAGCCGCTACCTCCGCCATTTCTGGATGAAGACGCAGGCCTGTAATGTCGTTGATAATATGCGCACCTGCGTCGAGCACCGCCTGCGCTACATCGGGTTTGTACGTGTCCACCGAGATGAGCGCTTCGGGGAAACGTTGAGCGATGGCTTCAATGACAGGCACCACCCGTTGCTTTTCTTCATCACGCTCGACAATCTCTGCCCCCGTGCCATACGTCTTGCCACGGGGGCGGGACGACTCGCCGCCGACATCAATCAAGACCG
>DATGCC010000671.1:0-7947 GCA_035312345.1 Rhodothermales bacterium | reverse complement strand
GAGACAGAAGCCGCTGAGCGCTGGAATGATGATCAGGATGATGAGGAAGCAAAACTCGAAGCCGCCGACAACGGCACGTTTTATCTACATCCCGGCACCTACACCGTAGAAATCGAGTTGAACGGCGAGACAGCAACCGGGACGCTGGAAGTCAAAGATCAACAACAACGTAGCAACCGCGCCGCCCCGATTCCTTCGCCAGAGGGCGACAACGAAACAAAATAGCGGTATGGAAAAGCCTGCCTACACTGAGGTCTTCATCCGTGCAATGGCGACGGCGAAGTCATTTGACCGTGGTGTGGGATATTGGGAAAGGCGCGCTGTGCGTCGGCTGGAAAGGCGCGGCAATATAGTGATGGCACGGGTTGAGGGAACCTCCTATCCGCCGTATCGCGTCCGGGTGATCTTGGACAGGGACGGGGAGGTAGACGAGGCGGGGTGCAATTGTCCGTATGACTGGGGCGGCTGGTGCAAGCACATCGTAGCCGTGTTGCTTGTGATGTTGCACGAGCCGGAGCGGGTCAAGGAGCGGCTGTCGTACGAAGACCTCATCGATCCGTTGAGCGAAAAAGAACTCCGTGCTTTGCTGCGCTTCTTGACCGAGAGATATCCCCGGCTCCTCACGCGCATTGAACGCTGGGTTGACGAAGAGAAATAGGAAGGACATCACAGCTTACGTCCACGCGGCCCAGTGCGTCCGGTGAAGTCGAGCACCTTGGTCTCTCGTTTAGCGGACTGACGCAACGGCGAAAGGTCGAGGAAGTCGCTACATCGCTGCCAGGCTTCCTGATCACCTTCTACGACCATCACCTCTTCCTGCATCGCTTCTTCGGTGGTCATCTCACCTGCTACCACCGCGAGGTAGGTATCCAGGTCGGTAGTCAATACCACATCGGGCAGTGTGGCAGCTCCCTGGCCCGTGAGCAATGTACCGTTCTCCACGCGTGCATAAAACACATCCTCGCCTACCCGAAACTCGTAGGTGGCTCGAACCTCAGCAGCCCGCTCGGGGCGAAACACAGCCTTCATAGCGAGGATGCTCCAGTGCCCGCTGTATGCATCTTCGGGATCGGGCTTGCCAATAGAAGCCAGTCCCCAGCGCGCCAGTTCGATCAGTGCCGGTTCGAGGGCACGGCCCCGCTCCGTCAAGCCGTAAGCTTCGGTCGAGGCAGGAGGAGGGAGCAGGCGACGTTTGATGATGCCTTCCTCTTCCAACATCTTGAGTCGCTGAGCGAGCAGGTTCGTGCCTATGCCCGCGAGATGTTTCTGGAGGTCTTTGTAGCGCTTTGGGCCTGTCAGGAGTTCACGGATAATGAGCAGGCTCCATCGCTCGCCCAACACATCCAGCGCATGAGCGAGGCCGCAATATTGGTTATAGCTTCTTCGGTTCATCGCAAGAAGGGCTTATATTGAGCTATATGATACGAAATAAAAATAACAAGAATAAAACACTTTAAAAAAATATAGTACATATTGTAACTTATTAAAGTGCAATTCGTCATCATCGAAAGGCACTAACTTTAGAAGGAGGCTCAATATGGAAAAAAGAGATCAACTGCTGCGCAGGGTACTCATGGTTAACGCGGCATTTACAGCCCTCTGTGCCCTCGCCTTGTTGCTATTTTCAAGTTCAATAGCAGCGTACATGGGAGTAACAAAACCACTTTATCTGTTGGTCATCGGTGGGGTGTTGGTGTTTTACGCTCTGGACTTGGGACGCACCGCCTTCGGCAGGCAGATCCCACGAGGCCGCATCTATTATTTCATTGCAATGGACGCACTGTGGGTGGTAGGCAGTGCCTTCTTGTTGTGGGGGATAGAGTTGGGGTTCACCGAAGGAGGGCAATGGATCATCTTGATGATTGCCGATGTCATCGGGCTGTTTGCCATCCTCCAGGGCGTCGGCGTACGGCGCTTGCGTCCTGACAGAGGAGAAGCTGCGCCATCTACCTCATAGTACCGGTTGCTTAGAAATGCCGGGCTTCCTCACGAATCAACTGTTCCAGGTACGCACAGTATAGCTCTACATAGTTGATGCCATTCCTTTCGTCCGTGAGCCAGGGGTTCATAAGGGTGTGGCGGAGGATAAGGATGCTGTCGGCTGCATAGGCTGTATCGTCAGGATCCTCCATCAGGCTATCTGGGGCAATGTTCAACTGTCCAAGAATCCGTTCCGTATCGCCCGGGCCTAACGCATCGGGAAACAGTCGTGTGGTAGAGCCAAAGAACTGCTTGATCTGCAAGGGGCCGTCCCGATCCACGCGCAGATGCTTGTAGACACGGCTGACGAATGCATTCATTCGGGCCAGCGATCGATTGTCGACAGGATTGAAGGTCAGACAGATAAGGTTACTGTCTGGCTCAAACGGCACAATGACATGTGCTATGTCCGCAACCCGGTCGGTCAGCAGATGGATTGCATTCCAGAACTGCTCGGTGGCTCGGATCGTTGTCGCTGGCAGCAGTCCGAAATGCTCATGGTCCAGGGGCATCGTCCGGTGGGTAACCCACACGGCGGCAGCAGAGGCTCCGGATTTGGAGCCCTCCATGATATACTTTCCAAGAGACCGGAATTTAGGTTTGAAGCCGGACGCTTCCTCACGCATATCGAAAACGTAAACCGCATCCTGGGCCAGCAAATCCATCATTCGCTGGTTGCGGCAAATGTAGGCTCCTGCGCCATAGGGGATATAGCCGAGTTTGTGGGGGTCGATGGTTGCAGAATCGGTTTCGGCCAGCCCCGCAATAGAGTCATAGACTTCACGGGAAGGAAAATAGTGGAAGTCAGCCGAGACCGATTCCCACGGGCGAAGGGTTCCGTCTGGATGACGGAATATTGAGGCTAGATAACCGCCCCAGGCCGCATCCACATGAACGGAGAATGCAAGACCGCGGCGGTGCCATTTATCGCGGGCAGCAACAATGCGATGAATCGGATCGAGGGTGCCAAACTCCGTGGTGCCGAGCACCCCGACCACGGCCAATACCGGCTGACGCTGTTCCAGATATTCGGCAAGAAGATCGTCGAGCACCCTACTATCCATGCGCATGCGATTTTCAGAGACCACGTGTAAATGGCTTGTGCCCAGGCCCATGAGTTTCATGGACTTCTGCCATGAATAGTGGGCTGTCACCGGGACCAGCACCACGGGTGGGGGACAATCGGGATGGCGCTGATGAAACTCGAACAGGCCCAGACTCTCAGCACGCTCCTGCTGGATCGATTTCAGGATCCGGTGTGAGCGATGTTGGTCCTCTAGCTTGTCAAGCTCCTGAGCCAGGGTATCGTACAGATGAAGGACCTCGTCGATGGACAGGTTAGCCAGTTCCCAGTCTGTGTGGTCGAGGATTGAGCGGCCTTTCCACGCAAAGTCAATTTTTGAGTTTTTACAACCGGCCTGTACCGCCATTGGATACAGCTTCAGCGCCAGAAACGTCCGCAGCGCCTGGTAATTGGCAACTGTGCCACCGCTCGTGAGATAGCCGAATGCGCAATCGGGATCGCGTTCGTCGTAGGCGTAGCCCAACATCTGCGCGAGTTGCAGGCCAACTTCAAGTTCCAGGTCGAGTGTTACCGGGGCTGCTTCATCAACTACATTGTTGGGGTTGTAGGGCAGAGTGATCATTTCTGCCAGGAGTCCCGGAATCAACAGATCCGAAACCATGTGCCCCATGTATCGCGGGCTGAAAAAGGGAACGGAGCGCTTCAAGGCGGCACTCAGAACGTGAAGCTCGCGGCGCATTCTGCCTACGAATGCTTCGTAATGAGGTTGATGGGCAGCCAGCGTTGAGATGACGGGCGGATCCTCCGGGTGAAAATTCCTGCGCCAATAGATGTGGTCGCGCATGAACTCGACGAGGAGTTTCTCGAAGAGATCGTTGTTCTCGCCGTACGGTCCCAGAAAACAGGGTTCGAGTTTCGGATCACTCACAGGATCAACTCCAATGCCAGGGTGGACCTGTTCATTGTAGGCATGTTAGATTTTCGCCGGTCGGGCCCCTGCTGGTCATCGAACCCTGAGGTAAACCCAGGCAGGATCCTATACTCAACTAAGCTGGAGTACATTTTGATGTGATTCCATGCGATAGTAGCTCCGCATGGAATGTCCAACAGACTTGTCAGGGACCGACGTTCTCAATAGGGCGGTTTCCTGAGGCAGCCATAGCTGCTGGCAGGATGGCTCCAGGCAGCAAGCGTGGCAGCAATTCGTTGCGCAGGGCCATGAAGGCATCCCGCTTGGAAGCTTCAATGGGAGCAGCCGAGGGGAGATCCAGCTTCAGCGGATCGACCTGTCTGCCGTTTTGCCAGAATCGGTAGCACAGGTGGGGGCCGGTAGCCAGGCCCGTACTGCCTACATAACCAATGATGTCGCCTTGCTTAACGCGCTTGCCACGATGCATACCTTTGGCCCGCCGCGACATGTGGAGGTAGCCCGTTGTGTACGTATCGTTGTGCTTAATTTTGACGTAATTGCCATTGCCTCGTGTATAGGCAGCCGCCACCACGACGCCATCGCTAGCGGCATAAATGGGGGTGCCCGTCGGAGCGGCGTAATCGGTGCCCAGGTGTGCCTTGTAGCGTTTCTGAACGGGGTGAAAGCGGCGCTTCGTGTAGCGGGAACTGATGCGGGTGTATTCGAGCGGGGCTTTCAGAAACGCCAGCCGCAGGCTGTTGCCCTCCTCGTCGTAAAATGCATTGCGGTCCTCCTCGCCCATGTTGAAGGCATAGAACGTTTTACCTCCATGCTCAAAGCGGGCAGCCAGTACCTTATTAAGCCCTACAGACTCGCCGTTGACCTGCTGGTCTTCATAGATGACTTTGAAGTTGTCGCCCCGTTGGATGTGGTAAAAATCGATCTGCCAGGCAAAAATTCTGGAGAGCGCCACGGCCAGTGCGGTGTTGGCACCTTGGTCCTGCAGGGTCTGGTAGGGGGAGGAGGTAATGGTGCCGCCCGCTTCTTTCTGGGCGGTAGTTACCGGATGGCTGTCCTCATAGACCCGTAGCGGATCGCCGAGATCGAAGACGAGATAACGAATAGGATCGATGGGGTAGATGACCCGTTTGGTTTTGCCAGTCAGGGCATCTTTGTAGAGGCGTAAGTCTCGGTCGGCGCGGAGGTGGCGCAGGTCAAAGACAGGCTCGGTCAATTCAACAATCTGATGGATAACTTCCGAAGAGACTCCGTGTAAAGTAAGCAACTGAGAGAACGTCTGGTTGCGTTGGATAGCCTGGTCTTCAAACTGAAAGGTTGCTTGATCGACACCATACTGATCGAGGACGACGGTGTTTTCTTCAACGGCAGCGGTAGATTCGGTGCTTTCTGGGGCCGAGGAAAACATCGACAGGACCATCAAAACACCGAGCGCACAGAGTGAACCTGTGATCGCTTTGAAGTTGAACGGCATAGACTTGTAGGGCTTGAGTTAAAGCGTTACTAAAAGATTGGCTACCTAGTTGAATATAGCCAAGAGCGCCATAAAGTACAGGCACTTTGCTAAAAAATTAGCCCGTCGGTAAAGACAGACAAAAGGGTGGGGTTAGGAAGTATCGGCAGGCGGCAGGCTGTTCAGAAGCCGTTGCCCGTCAGCATGGTTGGGAGCCAGTTGCAGAAGCCGCTCAACCGTGCGGCGGGCATCGTCGTATTGACCCAGCAGCGCATAAGCACCGCTCAGATTATAGAGTGCCGGTATGTTCTCGGCATCAAGCTCAAGGGCGCGCTGGAGGTGGGTGATGGCCGCGTGAATTTGTTGCTGGTCGCGGCGTTGCTGTGCACGCTGGAGCAAGATGCTGCCGATCATGCGCTCAGCCAGGCTCGACGCTTCCAGGTCGTTGGCTGCCTCGAAGTACGCGAGGGCCTCCTCACTCCGTCCCTGGCGCAGCAACGTGTTGCCCGCCGCGATGTAGGGGCCTGGAACGAACGGATAATCCTGAATGAGCGCCAGTGATACTTTCAAGGTGTTCTTGAGATCCCCCTGCTGCTCGTAGTAGACCCGGAGGGCTTCTACGGCATCTTGCCGCTTCATCTTGCCACGAGCCAGTTTGAGCCCTAATTCCTCAATGGGATTGCGCGCCGTTACGGTGTCCATTGAGCGATCCACAACGCCAGGTGGTTGGAAGGGCCAACTTCCCATCAAGGTGCGCACACGAAACACGCCATTGAGCGAATCGACCGCAGTAAGCAACACCTCGCGTCGGGCAGTGGTGCGTAGCACAGGTCGGCTCCACGTACCAATCAGATTAGCCTGCCGCAGGGCTTCATAGAAAGCGTCGGAGAGGAGGAAGTACCCATCTACATTGGGGTGCAGGTGCTCCATCATCAGGTTGTCGCCAATGATGCCGCCAGGCGAATCGGTGGCTAATGCCTCGCGGGTGGGCACGACGGTAGCTCCGTAGCGGGCGGCTGCTTCCTGGATGATAGCGTTGATCTCTTCGCTGGCGCGGAAGCGGAGTTGGTCACGGTCTTTGGCGGCAAGGTAATCAGAACGGGCTTCGTCGTAGCGATGGGAGGCGTCGTATAGCCGGGCGCGGGCATAGAACGCATCGGCGGCGATGCTGTCGAGGGCGATGGCCTCGGAAAAGGCTGAGAGGGCTGCCGTGGTGTCTCCGCTGGATGCTGCCATCTGGCCTTGCTGATAACGCTGGTTCCAGGCGGCTTCATCTGTACCAGGGGAGGGGTTGCTAATAAACGGTTTGTGCCCACGCTCATTGCTGGCGAGGGTGCCGATGAAGACCGGAATACCGTATTTTTGATAGGTCGCAAGCAGGCTGCTCAAGTTCGAGTGAAACTGTAGGAGACCAAGGTCAAACAATTGCGAGCCATAGGGGATAGATTGCTCGCCGACCATGCGTTCCATCAAGGTGCTACTGGGTACCTCACCTTGTTTGCGGTCACCAAAAAGCCCTGCGAATTTGGACAGGATGGCCCGCAGACCCTGCACCGTGCGGAGCGGTTGCAGCCGCAAATACAGGTTAACGAAGAAGGGAAAACGGCCCAGCGACTCGGATGACCCGACGCCCAGTGCGCCATAGAATTCGTTGTGCCCGGTATAGATCAGCACGGCGTCTGGCTCCTGCGCAATGATCTCGTCGGCGAGGTCGAGCAGGGTGTACGAGTTGACCGCTGCCAAGGAGGTATTGACCACCTCGATGGTGCGCTCGGGAAAGGTTTGCAGGAGCCGCTGCTCCAACATCCGCGAGAAGCTGCCGCCGTAGTAGAACGGGTAGCCAGCCCCCGTCGAGCCGCCCTGCACGAAGATGCGGAACGTCGCGCTGTCCTTTTCTGCTTTGAAATAATCAACCTGGCTGGTAGGTGGGGAAGCTTGATTGAAAAAGTAGCGCCGCGCCACGTCACGATTTTGGTAGAGATACTCGGGGTGGCCGGGTGTTTCTACGAACAGCGGATACTCATCTCCGTAGCCCCCGAGGCGTAGCGTGCCTTCAAGGAGCAGAAAGAAAAAGACGGGCAGCAACCACATCGCCGCCGTGAAGAGACGGCGCTTGCCTCGGCTGAGGGCGGGTTCAGAAGAGGTAGTTGCTTTGCTCATCACGCACCCGGCTTCCATTCGGATTCGTCAATACCAGCCTGCCGGTTGGCCCAACGTGCGAGGACGAAGAGCAGATCGGAGAGGCGGTTGAGATACACCACGGCTTCGTCGTGGATGTCTTCCTGGGTAGCGGCTTCTACCGTGCGGCGCTCGGCACGGCGGCAGATGGTGCGGGCGATATGGAGATTCGCTGCAACCTGCGAGCCGCCCGGCAGGATGAAATGCTTGAGTGGCGATAGGTCGGCTTCGAAGGTATCAATGTCCTGTTCCAACTGCGCGACATGCTCCTGGTTGATACGCGGGACTTTTGCACGCGACCCAGATGGCGTGGCGAGATCGGCCCCGAGGATAAAAAGCTCGTCTTGAATCCGGGTAAGCAGCGGCATGAGCCGATCTGCTCCG
>DATGCC010000670.1:0-5721 GCA_035312345.1 Rhodothermales bacterium | reverse complement strand
GAGGGATTCTGGGTTCAGCGACAGACATCGTAGCGGGCTTGGATGCGGGTCTTTTCGAGCCACCCGAAGCAAGAAAAGGCGATGTAGCGCGTGCCTTGTTCTACTTCTATCTCGTATACAAGGATTAAGCAGATGCGGCCTTTTTCGAGCAACAAAAGGAGGTGCTGCTGAACTGGCACCGCACCGATCCGATTTCACTGAACGAACTTGAACGCTCGCACCGGGTCGCCTCTTTTCAAGGTAATGATAATCCGTTTGTGCTGGATACGTCCCTGGTACACTGCGCCTTCCTCGACACAAATACAGACATCGAATATGTAACCGATCTGCCGACACGCTATTCTAGTTCGTCCATTTACCCCAATCCATCTTCGGGGCGTTCTTGGTTGATGTTGAGAACGCCGGGAGAAGAAAGCGTTGCTGTCGCACTATATGATGTGCTGGGGCGTCATGTAAAGACCTTTTACGAAGGCCCCGTTGTGGGAGAAAAAGTGATTGAGCTAGATGTTTCCTGGCTTCCTGCTGGTGTCTATTTCATACGTTCGACAGGTCAACAAGCAGTCATCACACGCCGAATGGTTAAAGTACGGTAAGCAGTTTCTATATTATTGATTCGTCACATGGTGTGGTTTAAGCACAACAGAAGGGTATGGCGAAAACAATCAGCATCCTCGGTTGTGGCTGGCTGGGCCTGCCACTGGGACAGCACCTCGTGCAGCACGGTTACCATGTCAAGGGATCGACGACGACGCCCGAAAAGCTGGATACGCTCGCCGAGGCAGACATTGAGCCGTATCTAATCGAACTCGCTCCAGGGGTGAGTGGCAAAGTCGTCAGCGATTTTTTCCGGGCCGATGTGCTGTTTCTCAACATCCCGCCCGGTCGCTGGCGGCCCGATGTGGAAGCCCATTTCGGCGCGCAGATGGACGCCGTCATCAAGGAGTTGCATTATAGCTCCATCGGGTTTGTCGTGTTTGCCAGTTCTACGTCGGTGTACGAAGACATGAACGGTGTGGTGGTGGAAGCAGACGCCGGGAAGCCGAGGCCGTGGAGTCTGTCGGGCCGAGCCTTGCTTGACGCCGAGTGCCGCCTGCAAGCCGACACGCATTTCGATACCACCATTTTGCGGCTGGCGGGTCTGTACGGGCACGGGCGGCATCCAGGACGCTTTCTGGCAGGGCGAAAGGACCTGGACAACGGTGGAGCCCCGGTCAACCTCGTCCACCGGGACGACGTAATTGCCATTGCTGCCCAAGTCATCACCGACGAGGTGCGCGGTGCCGTTTTTAACGTCTGCGCCGATGTACATCCGATGCGCAAAACCTTCTACCGGCAGGCGGCCCGGCACCTCGGTCTGGAGCCGCCTACCTTTGCCAGTGACGAAGCCACCTCCTACAAAATTGTCAGCAACGAGCAGGTGAAGAAACGCCTCGGCTACCAGTTTCAGCATCCCGATCCTGCCACCCACGCACCGTGATGGTGGTACAGCGAGCATGAATATTTTCAGGCAAATGGGCTCAGGCTTATCTCTACAGTAGTTCCGACGATAAACAAAGGGTAGTACTCTCCGAACCGTAGTATCTATGCCTCGTTTGTTTTCCTCGACATATGTAGGCCCTGTGCCTGGTGGACTTCTGCTGCTGTTATGTCTGATAGTAGTGCCGGAGGTTTTTGCGCAGCGTCTTGTCTTTAAGCACCTGAAAGGGAGTGACGGTCTGTCCCACGCCCACGTTGAAGCCATCCTGCAGGACCAGTTGGGCTTTATGTGGTTTGGTACCCGTGGCGGGGGCTTGAACCGCTACGACGGGTACGAATTCGTCGTCTACGAGCACGACTCGGGCGACTCTACCAGCCTCCTGAGTAATAACATCACGGGTCTTTACGAAGACACCAAAGGCGATCTCTGGATCAGTTCCTGGGAGGGGCTGAGCCGGTACAACCGTGCGCGCGACGACTTTGATAATTGGAGGGAGGGGGATGGCTCGGGCCTGTTGGGGTGGGCCAACGCCGTCACCGAAGGCCTGGATGGTCACCTGTGGGTGGCTACGACCAAAGGGCTCAACTGCTACAACCAGGACACGGATACCTTTGAACGCTACGTACACGATCCGGGGGATCCCGCCAGCCTCAGCGGAATCCAGATACGCGACATCGTGGTAGATAGGCTGGGGAGCCTGTGGGTCGCGACCGATGGCGGCCTTGATGTGCGCAGACCTGGGGATCGTGGCTTCACGCACTTCCGCCATGACCCTACCGATCCAAGCAGCCTGCCCGCGAATGATCTTCGAGGCCTCGAAATCGACAGCCGGGGATGGCTCTGGGTAGCCACCGATGATGGCGGCCTGGCACGGTTGGACCTCAACGCCCTTGAGCGAGGCTTCGACCGGTTCCAGCATGACCCCAGCGATGCCGCGAGCCTCGCTACCGACCGCCTCCGCACGGTGTATGAGGACAGCCAGGGCCGCCTGTGGATCGGGACGGAGAACGGTGGTCTGGATCGCTTCGACTATGACACCGAGACATTCGTACACAGCAAAGCCGATCCCGACGATCCCAGAAGCCTCAGCCATGATTCTATTTGGAGCATCTATGAGGACCGCACCGGTCGCCTGTGGTTCGGTACCTTCGCCGGTGGCCTGAACAGCTTGCAGCAGAACAGTGATGTCATTGCACATTTTCGGAGCATTCCCGGCAATGAAGCGAGCCTCAAGTCGAACGCCGTCTCTGTGTTTCATGAGGATCAGGAGGGCACCCTGTGGGTGGGCACCGACGGGGGCGGCTTCCACCTCTTCGATCCTGCATCCCGGCGTTTCCGGCGCTACAATACCGAGAATACGAACCTGCCCAGCAATGCCGTCTTGGCTCTCCACCGAGATCGGGACGGTTTCCTCTGGGTGGGGGGCTGGGCAGGGGGGCTGGCCCGCTTCGATCCACGGCAGGAGCGATTCGTCGCGTTCTACAATGTAGAGAGCGGGCACCTGCTGACCAACAATGTATTCGATGTAATGGAGGACGCCGAAGGCAACATCTGGGCGGTCGATTTTAGAGGAGGGCTCGTGCGCATCGACCCGGAGACGGGCACGGCGAAGGTGTGGACCTCCGAGAACAGCAGGCTGGCTCATAACGAGAACCTGTCGGTTATGGTAGCCCCCGGAGGGGATCTTGTGGTGACCAGCCAGAACTACGGCGTCAACATCTTCGATCCGAAGACCGAGACCTTCACGACGTACAATAGTAACAGGGACAACCCTACGGCAGCGACAAGCCTTAGCAACGACAACGTCCAGGCGGTCGCCGCACCTGATGAGCACACCCTCTGGATCGGCACGCAGAACGGCCTCAATCGTCTCGACCGGCGCACGGAGACCGTCGAGCAGTATTACAAAGAGGATGGGCTGCCCAGCAACCAGATCGCCGGTCTGGCCTTCGACGATCAGGGCCATCTCTGGGTCGCCACGAACAAGGGCATCTGCCGGTTCAATGTGGCAGCCAGAACCTGCAAGATTTTTACAACCGACGACGGCCTTCAGAGCAACGACTTCATTCGTTTCTCCTATCTCCGCACGTCCAGCGGGAAGCTCCTCTTCGGGGGCCCCAATGGGTTTAATATGATTCATCCAGACCGCCTCAAGGAAAACACGTTTGTGCCGCCTGTGGTGCTTACCGACTTCCAACTCTTTAACCGTCCGGTGGAGATCGGAGGGGAGGAGTCGCCCTTGCAGCAGCACATCAGCGTGGCCGAGGAGGTCGTCCTTTCCTATGAGCAGAACGTGCTAACCTTCACGTTCGCGGCGCTGGATTTCATGGCACCGGTGAAGAACCTGTACGCCTACAAGCTCGACGGCTTTGACGCTGCGTGGAACGAAGTCGGCACCAAGCGCACGGCGACCTATAGCAACCTTGACCCCGGTATATACGTGCTCCGCGTCAGAGGCTCGAACAATGATGGCGTATGGAATGAGCAGGGCGCAAGTCTGCGGGTTATCATCCTGCCACCTTTCTGGCAGACGTGGTGGTTCCGGGGGCTTGAGATTTTCTGCATTCTTGGCGTAGTGATCCTGATGGTTCAAGGTGCCCGGCGGCTTGGCCAGACAGAAATCATCCGGGAGAAGCTCAAGGTCGAGGAAGAATTGAAGGACAAGGCGGAGGCGGCCAGCCGGGCCAAAGGCGAGTTTCTCGCCAACATGAGCCACGAAATCCGCACACCGATGAACGGGGTCATGGGCATGCTCGAACTGGCCCTCAGCACGCCGCTAACTGAAACCCAGCGTGCGTACCTCACGATGGCCGAAACGTCCGCCGCTTCGCTGCTCACGGTCATCAACGATATTCTCGACTTCTCGAAAATTGAAGCCGGTAAGCTAACGCTCGAAGCAACGCCGTTCGATTTGCGTGAGCGCCTTGGCAGTACCCTGAAGTCGCTGGCGCTACGGGCGCACCGCAAGGGGCTGGAACTGGTTCTTGATGTCGCGCCGGAGGTTCCTGAAGTTGTCGTTGGTGATCCAGTGCGGCTTGCCCAGGTGCTTGTTAATCTGGTAGGCAACGCCATTAAGTTTACCGAAAAGGGTGAGGTGGTGGTAGTCGTTGACGAAGCCATCCCCGAAGACAGAGGCAGGGCATCCGTCGCCGTCGCACACCACGGCAAGGAGGCCGTGACGCTACACTTCACCGTGCGCGACACCGGCATCGGCATTCCGCAGGAGAAACAGGCCCAGATCTTTGGAGCCTTCGAGCAGGCTGACATGTCGACCACGCGCCAGTACGGAGGCACCGGCCTTGGCCTCGTGATCGCCTCACGCCTGGTCCAACTGATGGGAGGCGAGATCTGGGTGGAGAGCACGCCGGGTCAGGGCAGCATCTTCCACTTCACCGCTCACCTTGAGCAAGATGCCAGGAGCATGCGACAGCCCCTGCGGGCCGTGCAAGACTTGCAGGTACTCGTCGTGGATGACAACGCGACGAATGGGTATATGCTCGAACGGATGCTGGAAAGCTGGGGGATGGAGTCCGTCGTAGTGACCGATGGTGCGGAGGCGCTCCAGCGGCTCATCATGAAAGAAGCTGGCGGAAGCTCCCCGTATTCGCTGGTTTTCCTCGACTACCAGATGCCAAATATGGATGGCCTGGACGTGGCCCGCCAGATCCGCCAGCAGTGGGGGCCGGACGAGGTGGCACTGGTGATGCTCACGTCGGTGACCGAACAGCACCTTGCGAAACAGGCCAGTGGGCTCCATGTAGCGGCGTATCTGATGAAACCCTGCACCCCGTCCGAAATCTTCGATAGCCTTATGGCGGTGCTGCAAGGGGCCAGCCCCGCACCGGGTATACAGGCGTCAGCGAATGGATCGGATGCAGAATCCCATTTCAAGGGTGTAGATCACACGCGGCAACCCCTTCGCCTGTTGCTGGCCGAAGACAATGTCATCAACCAGCAATTTGCCATTCACGTCCTGGAGCAAGCAGGGCACCGGGTAGAGGTAGCCGACAACGGCCAGATGGCCGTGGCAGCCTATCGACGGGATTCCTTCGACCTCGTCCTCATGGACGTGCAGATGCCGGTGATGAACGGCTACGAAGCGACCAGCCATATCCGGGCGCTGGAGGCGGCTACCGGTCAGCATGTGCTTATCATCGCCTTGACGGCCCATGCCAGGAAAGAGGACCACGAGCGGTCTATAGAGGCAGGCATGGATGCCTATCTCTCCAAACCGGTTCGCATTG
>DATGCC010000669.1:0-5025 GCA_035312345.1 Rhodothermales bacterium | reverse complement strand
TAGTACGAATACGCCTCGTTAAGGGCTGCGATATAGTTCGGGTCCATGTTGGCCTCGTAGGCCCGTCCGCGCTCCCGGATGTTGCGCATCAGCCGCTCCGTCGTCGATTGCAGGTAGACCACCAGGTCGGGCCGCGGCGTGTTGGGTTCCATCAGACTATAAAGTGTTTCGTAGAGTTGCAACTCGTCGCCGCTGAGGTTGAGATGGGCGAAGATGCGGTCCTTATCGAACGAATAGTCGGAGATGGTGACCTGATGGAAGAGGTCGCGGGAGAGCAGGTTCTTCTGCTGCTGGAATCGGCTGGCGAGGAAGGCGAGTTGCGTCTGAAACGCCCAGCGGGGTCGATCCTCATAGAACCGCGCCAGGAACGGATTCTCCTCGAACTCTTCCAGCACCAACTGCCCATCGAAGTGCTCGGCCAGCATCCGCGCCAGCGTCGATTTCCCGGCTCCGATGACACCTTCGATCACCATGTAGCTCAAGTCGTCAGGCAGACGAATGGGCACCTCGGCGTTTGGTGTCAGCTTCCTGGTAGACGGAAGCTGTTCAACAAGGACATGCTCGGTACGTACTGGTTCATCGGGATCGGAGCAGGCTGCCAGCAAATCGGAAACGGTAGCGTCGAAAGGAGCAGGTACGTAGAACGCTGGCGCGACGAGATCAGCAAGGGGTTGCAGCACGAAGCGGCGTTCGGCCATGCGCGGATGCGGCAGCGTCAGTTCCGGCGTAGCCCGTCTTTCTGAATCGTAGAGCAACAAATCCAGGTCGAGCGTGCGCGGTGCCCAACGGGCCCGGCGGGTGCGACCGGCAGCGCGTTCGAGGTCGTGGCAATAGGCCAACAACGACTCCGGCGGCAGCGTCGTCTCGATTTTCACAACGGCGTTGAGATACGGCGGCTGCGTCTCGTCAGGCGTTTCGGTGTGCGCTTTCGTCTCGTAGACAGGCGACGCTCGCAGTACACTAATATCTGTGTGGGCCGCCAGCCCGCGCACGGCAGCGCGTAGGGTTTCCAAACGCTTGCCGAGGTTGGCTCCGAGGGCGATGTAGGCGATGACGTGTTCCACAGCTTGATACCTTAAAATCGGCAAAAAGCCTTCGGAATGCATCACTCCGAAGGCTCCGTAGTACCCCCGGCAAGAATCGAACTTGCGACACTCGGTTTAGGAAACCGATGCTCTCTCCACTGAGCTACGGGGGCGTGCGCTATGGAAAGTACAAAGACCCGGCACGTTCCCGCAAAAAACAGATGGTTTTTGGACATCCCATCTCTACCGCCATAGCAACAAGTACAGGATTGTAGCCTTTTCCCTGCTAGCGCGTAGATCCTGAACCGTTGCCTTGCGTATGACCCGTGTCGCATTCCCCTGCCTCGCCCTCTTGACAGCATGACCAAGCTTCCCCCCGACTTGGACGATTCCAACCTGGCCCGCAACACAGCGCTTGTCACCGGATCGGTGGCCCTGGGAGCCTATTTGACGGCCCTGGTCGCCCGCCGTGCCCAGCGGGCCCGTCGCCCTACAGCCACTGCCCTGCCCCCGGCCCTGAATGCAAAGATCCGCGAGCAGGAGTTGATGGAAGGCCGCGCCCGTTTCTATGAGCGCCCCGGCGAAGGCGTCCCGGTGGTGCTGCTGCACAGCTTCAATGCGGCTGCGTCTAGCTTCGAAATGAAACCCATCTTCGAGCATCTGGCTGCCACCACAGAGCGTCCAATCTACGCGCTGGACTGGTTCGGCTTCGGCTTGTCGGATCGCGCACCCGTCTCGTACCGATCAGAGTTGTATGTACGCCAGCTTCGTCGCTTTTTGAGCGAATACCTGCACGAGCCTGCGGACCTCGTTGCGCTGTCGCTGGGAAGCGAATATGCCGCCATCGTTGCGCAGGAGGCTCCTTTCCTGGTGCGGAAGCTGGTTCTTCTTTCCCCCACGAGCCTGCAACCGGGCAACGCGCTGGCGTCTCCGTTGCGACGTACCCTCATCGGGTTGGCAGAAGGGGCCGGAGCTTTCGAGTTGTTCTTCTACCGCCTTACGCGGCGGGACAGCCTGCGGTCTTTCTATGCCCGGCAGGTTTTCCGCACAGGCACCGAGGTGCCGCCCGAACTGGTCAAGTATGCGTTTCTGACCACGCATGTACGAGGGGCCCACTACGCCCCCCGTCGTTTCGTAGATGGTAGCCTTTTCCTTGATGAGCGCGCGCGGCTCGCCTATCAGCAGGTGCAGCTTCCTACGCTGATGCTGGCTCCGGTCGCGGCAGACGATCTGGTGCAGGATTTCGACGACCTCGACGACCTCGTCAACGCCAATCCTGAGTACCTGACCGTGGAGCGGCTCGCCTCGGGCCTGATGCCACACTGGGAGACACCTGCTGTCCTCTTCGAGCATCTCGATGCTTTTCTCGTGTAAACCCTATCCGCCATGTCGATTGACGTAGCGCGTGCCCGGCAGGAGACGCCCGGTTGCCAACAGGTCCTGCATTTCAACAACGCCGGAGCTGCACTCATGCCACAGTCCGTGCTGGATGCCTGCATGCATCACCTTCAGCGAGAAGCACACACAGGCGGCTATGAGGCCGCGGCTGAGGCACACGATGCCCTGGAAAACACTTACACGGCCCTTGCCCGGATGCTGGGCTGCCATCCTGAGGAAATCGCCATCGTCGAGAACGCGACTCGGGCATGGGATATGGCGTTCTATGCGATGTCCTTTGCGCCGGGTGACCGCATCTTAACGGCGCGCTCGGCCTATGCCAGCAACTACATCGCTTTCCTGCAAGTGACTCAGCGAACCGGAGCTACCGTCGAAGTCATCGAAAGCGACACGCATGGGCAGATCAATGTGGACAAGCTGCGGGCAGCGATTGACGAACGCGTGAAGCTGATCGCACTGACGCATGTGCCCGGCAATGGCGGTCTCGTGCAACCCGCCGCCGAGGTGGGTCAGGTAGCCAAAGAAGCGGACATTCCTTTTTTGTTGGACGCCTGCCAGTCCGCCGGGCAGATGCCGCTGGATGTGGACACACTGGGCGTGGACATGCTTTCATCTACCAGCCGCAAGTTCCTGCGCGGCCCGCGCGGTGTCGGCTTGCTCTACGTCCGTCGTCGTCTGCTCGAACACCTGGAACCACCGCTGCTGGATCTCCACGCCGCCACCTGGGTTGCGCCCGACCGCTTCGAGATCCGCCCGGACGCCCGCCGCTTTGAGAACTGGGAGAGCAACGTCGCCGCAAAAATTGGCTTGGGTGTGGCGGTGGATTATGCATTGGATTGGGGATTGGACGCCATCCAGCAGCGCGTCGTGCATCTGGCAGCGACCCTGCGCGAGCACCTGGGCGACGTGCCGGGTGTGCAGGTGCAGGATCTTGGCGTCCATCGATGCGGGATCGTCTCTTTTTCCAGCAGCCGCCTAGACGCCGAAACCATCAAGGCGCTGCTGCGCGAGCAAGGCATCAACGTGTCCGTTTCCGTGCCCTCGACCACGCGCCTTGATGCTGAAAACCGCAACCTGCCCGACCTCGTGCGCGCCTCGGTACACTACTACAATACCGAGGCTGAAATCGATCATTTTTGCACGACGTTACAAGATTTGTAACGTCCGATTCGTCTGATAACATTTTTATTACCGGGCGGGAGGTTACGTTTTCTGTTTTTCTGCGTCTTAATAGATAAACCAATTGGTCATTCAACCCGGTTGCTGTGTAGTATAAGCGAAGGGCTAAGTAAGCAGTGAGTGGCAGTATCATGACAACGTATTCACATCCTCATCAGGTGGTTCTGCTTTCGAGCAGATTCAGCAATCCAGAACACAAGTTGTTCTTTACGCGGGCACGTCTCTACCTCGACCGCATTGAACTCTCGGGCTGGCATCTGGGCAAAAAATATGAAGCCCGGATCCTGCTCCAGGATCTCGATGCTATTGACTGGCAGGCCGACGATTCGAGCGCTGTCTTTCATATGCGCGAGGGCCAGACCATCCGGTTGCAACTGCCGGACCTAGAACGCTGGAAGCAGTCGGTGGAACAACGCCTGTGGTGGAGTGCGCCGGGCCGTTTCCCGATGGCTTCGACTTCGCATACGGCTCCGAATCAGGACATCTCGCTTCATGATCTGGTCACTTTTACCACGAGCATGGGGTAACCGAATACGTATGATTTTATTCCAGGGGAGGATTGTGGTGGGCAATCCTCCCTTTTTTTCTTGGTACCGGAACCGATCTGCTTGCACCTTCATTTATGAGACACCTTCCCAGCCGGGATCTACTTAAAAATACAGGGGCTACGCAATAAATTACTGATACCGCCGTTTTACTTATCGTTGATACCGGGGCCCCTTCGACCTCTCCTACATCACGTAGTGCTACGGCCTGTGCTGCTCTCCCGCTCTGGTGCACCTCGCTACCATCGGTTTGATATAGAAGTCCCCGGCACCATGCCGGTTTGTTGGTCCCTATCCATTTTTCCACCTATGCGCACCCCGGCTTCTTGCTCATGCGGCCTCGTTCTATTGGTCGCCCTTTTCTTGATTCCCCTTCCCACACAAGCCCAAACCTCCATCGGCGGCCAGCCCAAACTGGAACCGTCTTCGTTCCAAAAACCGCCAAGCCGCAAACGCTTTCTGCGCTGGGCGTATCAAGATGCGGTTGGACTCGCACAGTCGGCCAATGGACGCACGCCGCTGTATGTGGCCGGTGCGGCCGCAGCCCTCGTACCGCTCTCGCTGCTCGATACCCGTATCGGTGCAGAGATGCAAGGGCGACAGCAAGAAGGTCCGCTGAGCGGCTTTCTCAACGTCACCAATGAGTTCGGCGGGCCGAAGGTAAATATCCCGGTCGCTGCTATTTTTGCGGCATCGCTCGCCACTGACAATACCCGCTTTCAGGACGCCGCGTTTACCTCGCTCCAGTCCCTGGTGTACGCGGGTGCCATCAGCTACGGCCTCAAATACACCTTCGGGCGGTTCCGTCCAGAGGAGTGGGACAGCCCGTACCACTTTTCGCCGTTCTCGGGTCGTAGTTCATTCCCCTCCGGGCATAC
>DATGCC010000668.1:0-2524 GCA_035312345.1 Rhodothermales bacterium | reverse complement strand
AACGCCCCTCGCTGATCCGGTAGCGAAGCTCCTCGCCGAAGGTGGCATCGCCACGGGCCGCGATCAACCCTTCCGGAAAGGTCAGCCGCGTGTCGAAATTGAGGTCGCCGTTGCGCAGCCGCGCCGTCAGCGAGCCTTCGTTGATGTTATAGTTGTTTACGCGGGATGGGGCAAAGTCGAGGTTGGCGGTGAGATTGGCTGTTTGCGGATCGAAGCCGGTGCCCTGGAGGCGGAAGGTCGTGTTGATGTCGCTGGATTGGGTTGAACCCTGGCCGGTTTCCCCTTCACTAAAACGACCCAGGTCGAAGTTGCGCAGGGAGCCGCGCAGGTCGTAGGTCGGCGTCTCGGCAAATGGTGTGATGGTGCCGTTGAGGGCCAGTCCGGCTCCACGTAGGCCCGTGTTCAGGTCGATGCGCGCTGCCCCATTGTCAAATCTTACGTCCATCACCGAGCGGTCGAAAGCATATTCGCTGTAGCGCGAGTTGAAGAGCAGCGCCTGTGCCGTGCCGTCGAGGGTTTCGAGCGCAGTGCCCTGGAGGTCAGCCTGCACATCGGCGTTAATGTTGCCCGCCATCGTCGGATTGCCTGTGAAGAAGGCCGGGTTAAAGTTGCGCACTTCGCCATTGATCTGATACGTCAGCGAGTCGGCGTTGGCAGGCGAGATGGTGGCGTCGAGGTCAAGGGTGGCCCCGTCGGAGAAGCGACCCTCGGCGGTGGCCTCCAGCCGTTGCGAGGAACCCTGCACGCGGACGTCCATGGTGGCACTGCCAGTAGGATCAAGCGCGGGTACGAATGGGGCAATGTCGCGGAAGGCGAGCGGTTCGGCATCCAGCCGGAAGTCGATGTCGTGAAACTCGTCCCGTAGATCGGTGGGCAGTGCCAGCGTGCCAATGGCCGTGAGGCTAGTGCTGGGCGAATCGAGCCGGAGCGAATCGACCGAAAGGATGCCATCACGCAAGGCAGCATGGGCGTACACGTCCATTGTTTCGTCGCTGGTGGGTGGCGTCACTTCAGCGAGCAAGGTATTCAGGTCGAGCGCAATCTGGTCGCCAATCAGCAGGCTATCGACCTGTGCCCTCAGGTCGGCGATGCGGAGCGTCGAGTCGCGTTCGGGTGGGTAGAACCGGGCAGCGAGGTCGGCGCGGTGCAGGCGGATGTGATCTACCTCGAAGGTGAAGGCGTTGCCCGTCGTGTCTACCCGTTTTGTCGTCGTATCCTGTCCCGCGAATTGTAACAGGTCCCATGTTGAATCGGCCTGCTGCTGTATCTTCACGTCCAGCCCGGCGGCATAAGCGTTACGTACATGAATTTTGCCGCTCAGCAGCGACAGCAGGCGGTAGCGCAGTTCGAGCGTGTCGGCGTGTAGCATGCGCACCGTGTCCGATGCCGCGAAGTCGGCATTGAGCGTATCCGTGCGGATGATATTGACATCATAGAGTTTGAGTGTGGTGAGCCAGTTGCCGTCAATGTCGCCTATTTCGATCTGTGCCTCATCGAACGGATTTGCAAGGCCGATCACGGCGTCGCCGATGCGGGCAGCGCCGAAGTTGGTTTGCAAGATGAGTAAGAGAAGGAGCACCAGGCTTATTACCACCCCCACCAGACTGCCTATTCCGATGAGGAGTCCGCGCGCGATTTTTTGCCCGGTTGTGCGTTGGGGCTTCCCCTTTTTGGCCGCCTCCTGCCCGTTGGCCTGCACGCCATCCCCTTGAGCCACGTCCGGTGGCTTTGGCTGAGGATCAGGTTTTTGCGGGTTCTGGGGTGGCATAGGAGGCTAAAACGTATTGCGTAAAACGTAAGGATGCTTCGCTGAAACGTTGGGCTATCGGTACCCTTACGTTTCACGTTTTACGTTTTAGATAAAAATTGTATAGGAGCATTGTCAGCGTGAAGCTCTTACGATGCCAGTGCTAACTGGCACCATCAGGGATGTAACATTCTTTGAATCAAAAGGCTTGCCCGAGGCTCAGGTGGAGCTTGAAGCGGCTAAAACGGCTTTCGCCCGGATCGTCGATAAAGCCTTCTCGGTAAAGATACGCTTCGCGGGGCGATTGCAGGTCGAGCGGGTCCGGGTTGAGCTTGTAGGCGATGTCGAGGCGGATGTACCCCACTGGCGTCTCGTAGCGGATCCCGGCTCCGGTACCGAACTTGAACGTGTCGAAGCTGATAGTGCCCTCGTCCTGAAACCGACAGACCTGATCCAGCGGTGCACAGACGGCGTCCGTCTCTTCGCCAGAGACCTGCCCGAAGTCCAGAAACACCGCCGAGCGCCACTGGCTCCCCAGTCCCGGAAAAGGCATGCGCAGTTCGATATTGCCGACCAGCTTCGCCAGCCCGCCGATGGGTTCAAATTCTTCGGTTGTGGTGAGGGGCTCGCCGTCTTCGTTGAATTGGATATTGCCATTCTCATCCAGGTCCAGCCGCGTTCGGTTGAACTTGGGACCGACCTGGCCCTGGTTCCAGCCACGCACATCGCTGGCTCCACCTGCGTAGAAGCGCACCGGGTCAAAGCGGTTTTCGATGG
>DATGCC010000667.1:0-4251 GCA_035312345.1 Rhodothermales bacterium | reverse complement strand
GGGGCCGTTGCCGGGCTGCAGCTCGCCATCCGCCACCCGCAGAAGGTGAACAAGCTCGCTGCCGCCTCGGTCGCCTATGATGCCGAGGGTTGGTAGCCTCTCAGCCGGAGCGTGTCCTGAAACGTAGCCCCCGGCGCAATGGGCCACGGATCGCTCAGGCAGAGCAGTTCAATGCCACCCCACGCAAAAACCCAGGTATTGCCGACGCGCTTTTGAAGGATCGGCATGGGCGGCCTTCTGCATCCGACGAAATAGGCCGTTTCCTGCGTAATATTGCGGAACGTCATCGGGATGGTTACCTGAATCCCTGCGCGGTCGCCGGATATTTGTTGGGCTTTGTACTGTGTTTGATTCGTCTGAATAGCGGTAGCGCCAGCAGGGAGGTCAACATCGGGTTCCACGATGGTGCAACCGCTACCAAAGAGCAAAGCAAACGCGCATGCCAGACCAAAACGCATCAGATCAATGGGTTGGTGGGGAATATCCAGAAGTGTAAGCATAGGGTCTTTAGGAAAACCCCGCGTTTCCTATATTCATAGGGTATTACCCTTCAGGATGATCTTCTACCTAAAACACAGGCCCGGTGAGGTAGCTTTCAACCGCCGCATGGGTGTGAGAAATCTACCGAGCGAGTGCTATTCATGATTCAACTTCTGGCTCTCATTACCCTTGCTGCGGGAGCGGCTCCGCCTTTCTTCGCGGAAATCGCCGCGCTGCTGGTGGCAAGTGCGTTGGTGGCGTACCTGTGCCATCGGCTGCGCATCATGCCTATCGTTAGCTTTTTGATCGCCGGGGCGCTCATTGGTCCGCACGCCCTCGGCCTGGTCCACGATGAAGCGCTAATCGAGTCGGCGGCGGAGGTAGGTGTTATTCTGCTGCTGTTCACCATTGGCATCGAGTTTAGCCTTGAAAAGCTGGCGCGGATTCAGCGGCTCATCTTCATCGGCGGCGGCATCCAGGTCGGCGTGACCATTGCGCTGGTCATGGGCATTTTAATGCTGGTGGGTGTCGGTTGGCAGGCGGGCCTTTTTACCGGTTTCCTCGTGGCGCTCTCGTCCACGGCTATCGTAATGAAGCTGCTCATGGATCGGGGCGAGACCAACTCCGAAGGGGGGCGGTCGTCGCTGGGCATCCTGATCTTTCAGGACCTGGCTGTAGTGGCAATGGTGCTGCTTGTTCCTATGCTGGGCGGCGAAGGTGGTTCGACATGGAGCCTGCTCTGGGCGGTGGCAAAAGCCGTCGGCATCGTGGTACTGGTGCTGGTCGTGGCGCGGCGTGTGATGCCGAAGATCCTGGAAGCGGTGGCGCGTACCTGCTCGCAGGAGATTTTTCTGCTTACCGTTGTCGCCATTTGCTTCGGCACAGCGTGGCTGACGAGCCTCGCCGGAGTCAGTCTCTCGCTGGGTGCGTTTCTGGCGGGGCTGGTTATCAGTGAGAGTCGCTTCAGCGAACTGGCTTTTGGCGAGATTCTGCCCCTTCAGATTCTTTTCAGTGCCACCTTTTTTGTCTCCGTTGGCTTGCTACTCGACCTGGGCTTTCTCGTCGCCAATCCACTGCTGATTTTGGCAATCATCGGCGCGGTGCTGTTGATCAAATTGCTCGCGACAGGGCTGAGCATGAAGGTGCTGGGCTACACCACAGGCACCACGGCTTTTACGGGCTTGATGCTAGCGCAGGTGGGTGAGTTTTCCTTTGTGCTGGAACGTACCGGGCGCGAGGTCGGTCTTTTCCCGGCGGGCTTAGAAACAGGCGGACCGCAAGCCTTCATTGCTGCAACCGTACTCCTGATGATTGCGACGCCGTTTCTGGCAAGCCTCGGCGAGAGATTCAGGCAGCGGGCTGCTGAAAAGAACAAGCCGGAGACGGTGGGTGCCATGTCGGAAGAAGCAGTCGAAGCGCATGCCGGGCTGCACGACCATATCATCATTGCAGGCTATGGCGAGGCCGGGCGCAAGCTGGCCCGCTCCCTCGACGCCAGCACCATTCCCTACCTGATCGTGACGCTCAGCCCGGAGGGGGCCCGTGAGGCAGAGGACAGCGATTTGCGGGTGTTGCGCGGAAACTATACGCGGCAGCACGAGCTTACACTGGCCGGTGCCCGGCAGGCGCGGCTGCTCGTCGTCGCAGATGACGATCTGGAGACAACGCGGCGTGTGGTGAGCGCGGCGCGGGCTATCAACCCGGCCTTGCAGGTCGTTGCCCGGACGCGGTTCGAGAGCGAGATCGAAGAGTTGCAGGAGGCAGGCGCGTCGCAGGTTGTCGCCGAAGACCAGGAAAGCATCGTGCAGTTGCTCACCGGTCTGCTCACCTCCTACGAGGTTGATCCAGAAACCATCCAGGCCTACCAGGACACCCTGAGGTCCAATATCCACAGCAACGGATCGCCCACCCGGCGCGCTACCGTGCTCCAACTCAGCGAGCAGCAACAGCAGACCAACAAGTGTTCGCACACCGATCAGGCGCAGGTCGTCACGCCCAACGCGGCGGGATGCGAAGAGTGCCTGGCGATGGGCGACGTGTGGGTGCACCTGCGCGTCTGCATGACCTGCGGGCATGTTGGCTGCTGTGATTCCTCCAAGAACAAGCACGCCACAAAGCACCACCACGACACCGGCCATCCCATCGTCAAGTCGTTCGAGCCGGGTGAGGAATGGGCGTGGTGCTATGAGGACCGCGTCACGTTTTAGGAAACAGAGAAAGGGAGAGAAGGAGAAAAGGAGCAGGGAACAGCAAAAACCTGACAAATCTACTAATCTGATGAACCTGTCAACCTGAAAACCAAACAAACCCATGATCACCGTCGAAGACCTGCGCACGATTGCGCTCTTTGAGGACCTGGATGATGATGCGCTTGCCTGGCTCAGTAAGCATTTCGAGGAAGTGTGGTTGGCAGCGGGCGAGGTGGCCAGCAGGGTGGGCGAACCAGCAGACTGGCTCTACGCGACTTTTCGAGGCTTTCTACGCGGTGTCAGTCGCCGCGATGGGCGTGAGGGCGAGGTGTACACCTTTGAGCCCGGCCAGTTGGGAGGGATGCTACCCCACTCGCGCTTGAAGGTCTTTCCTGTAGAGATGCGGGCTGTAGAGCCGTCGCGGGTAGGGCGGTTGCACAAGCGTCATTTTCCTGAAATGCTGCGCCGGATTCCAGAGTTGGAAGGACGGCTGGCGCACCTGATGATCGATCGAACCCGGGCTGCCGCACGGGCACAGCTTCAGCAAGAGAAGCTGGTCTCGCTTGGCACGATGGCAGCGGGACTGGCGCACGAACTCAACAATCCGGCCTCTGCTGCGCGCCGCGCCGCGCAGAACCTGAGTGGGGTGCTCCAGGTCTTCGACGAGCATGCCTCGGGGATGCTACGCAAGATCATGTTCAAGGAGCAAACCGCCGAGAGCGACCCTTTCCAGCCAATCTATGATGTGGTTGAAGGAGGACCACCGACGCTGGATGCCCTCACGCTGAGTGAGCGAGAAGATGAACTGGGCGACTGGCTGGATGAGCAGGGGGCCGAGCAGCCCTGGGAAGCTGCTGCCACGCTGGTCGCCGTGGGCTTCACACAGCCCATGCTCGAAGCCTTCTCAGAGCAACTGGTGGAGGCGTATGTGGTCGATTTTTTGAACTGGCTGGCGCGAGACATGGAGCTACGACTGCTGGCTGAAGAACTGGCCGAAAGCACGACGCGCATCTCGGATCTTGTCGCGGCGATGAAGTCCTACTCGTTCATGGATCAGGCCAACGAGAAGCAGGCCATAGACCTGCATAAAGGCATCGAAAACACCCTCACCATCCTCGCGCACAAGCTGAAATACCGGCAGGTTGAGATCATCCGCGACTACGAAGATGTGCCGCCCGTGCCCGCCTATGGTGGCGAACTGAACCAGGTGTGGACCAACCTGCTGGACAATGCCATTGCGGCCGTCCCTGACGATGGCGGGCGCATTCAGATTCAGACATGCTACGACGATGCCACCGACCGCGTGCAGATCGACATCATCGACAACGGGCCGGGCATCCCGCCAGAGGTGCAGTCCCGCATCTTCGACCCGTTTTTCACCACCAAAGAGGCAGGCGAGGGAACGGGCCTTGGCCTCGACATCGTTTATCGAATCGTAACAGCGCGGCATGGCGGCACCATTTACGTTTCCTCCGTGCCGAGTGAGACGCGCTTCCAGGTGCGTTTGCCGGTCGAGTCGGTTCCTCAACAAACTTAAGAGAAGAAAGGATACATGGCTAAACCTGTCATTCTGGCCGTAGAC
>DATGCC010000666.1:0-4408 GCA_035312345.1 Rhodothermales bacterium | reverse complement strand
CCTGCGGATCGGCAACAGGCACGCCACCCCGGTTGCGGTTGGCCCAGTCGGTAAAGCGGTCGCGCCCGTCCGGGTTGAACATCGGATCGAGGATGATAACCAGATTCTCCAACGCATCCTCCACGGCAGGCCCCTGCCCGGCAGCGAGATGGTAGAGCAGCAACACCCCCGCCTCCGTCCCGCTTGCCTCGTTTCCGTGGATGCTAAAACCCTGATACACAATGACTGGCATATCCGCCAGATCGCTATCGCTGACGGCGGCGGGATCGTCGGAGAGGCGCAGGTTGGCGCGGCGGATATCATCGAGGCGGGCGTGGTTGGCAGGAGAGGTGACGATGGCGTGGATCAGCGGGCGTCCCTCGTACGACCGGGCGTGCTCTTCCACCAGCACGCGGTCACTCAACGCATCAATAGCCCGAAAATAGTCGCGCACCTGCGGCGGGGTGGTGTGCGCCGTGCCGATCTGGTGGCCGATCACCTCTTCCGGCGTCGGCACCTCATCAGCGTAATTCGTCACACCGGGGACAGGCACTTCCATCGCCAACGGCACTTGCTGTGCGCTCACAGAGGAGGACAGGGAGGAGAACACAGCGAACAAGCAGCATAACGCAATCAGTCTCAATAAGAAGCGCATGAAATTCGGGTTCGGTAGTTGGTAAAAGCAGGGTGCGAACAGAGTATACAAAGGCAGGTGCTCTCATTCTACGAAAAAAACCCCGCGCCCAGCGTGACGCGAGGTTTTCTTTGACTTTTTGAAGCGGCAGAACACGCACCCATCAGCCCTGCTGCGTCGGCATCACGAGCACTTCGGCGACATTCACACGTCCGGGACTGCTGACCGCATAGCGAATGGACTCGGCGATGTCTTCCGACTCCAGCCGGGTCATGTCCTCAAGTCGTTTGGAGAATCCTTCCAGAATGTCCTTGTCAGTGATGGTATCCGGCAACTCCGTTTTCACGGCCCCAGGCTCAATGCACGTCACCCGGATGTTGTGCCGGGACGATAATTCTTGCCGTAAGCCCTCAGAAAAGGCGGTCACCGCAAACTTTGTGGCGCAATACACCGCACCCCCCGGAAAGAGCCGCCGCCCGGCCACCGACGAGACGTTGACAATGTGCCCGCTCTCCTGCTCCAGCATCGTCGGCAGCACCGCCGCCACGCCATACATCACGCCTTTGACGTTAACGTCTACCATCTTCTCCCACTCGTCCACATGCAGCTTGGCAATGAACGAGAGCGGCATCAACCCGGCATTGTTGATCAAAATGTCGATCCGCCCAAAGGTGTCTATGGTCTGCTCGGCGAGTGCCTCTACCGCGCGTCGATCTGTGACGTCGGTAGGCACGACCAGCGCCTGGCCGCCGCTGCCTTCAATCTCATCTTTGAGATCATGCAGACGTCCCTCGCGCCGGGCTGCCAGTACCACGGCAGCGCCCTCTGCTGCGAGGAGCCGGGCCGTCGCCTCCCCTATTCCACTTGATGCGCCTGTGACGATGGCGACTTGATTATCCAGTGTGCTCATGTTTCTCTGGGTGCCTTAATGAGCATGAAACCGCTGCTTAAACGGTGGCTCCCAGATTACATGTTCAAACAAGGAAGTAACGTTGCTGCCAACTACAGCGATCAAAGGATCTGCTTTAACAATGCCAGCACCGCATCCCGGCGGGTACGGGTAAGCTTCAGCGTCGTGCCATCTTGCAGTTTGAGTTCGTAGTCGCCATGGGATAGTGGTTTGTAAGCCACCACCCCATTCAGGTTGACGATGGTGGACCGGTGAATGCGGGCAAAATCCTGCGGATCGAGATGACACTCCAGCCAATTCATTCGTTGATTGCCCATATACGACGCGCCCTTGCTGTAGATAAGCACGTAATCCCGCGCCCCTTCAATCCAATCAATGTTGGATGTCGCAACCGTCGTATTATAGGTTCCCTTTCTGGCCGTTAGCGTCTGCAGATAAGATGACGTTCGCTTATCTACCGCCTTCGCTTCACCCGGCCTCCCTCGGGGCACGATGCTCCAGGCCAGCACCAGCGTTCCATACACGCCTAACGCGATATGCCCCCACAGCAAGAGCCCGTGGATCACCTGCGGGAAAAATGTTGACAATGGACTAAAGCCAAACAGGACACGCAGCACCCCCTGGACGATATTCACGGCAAGAACCACGAGCACCCCGCCGCCGAGATGCACCGTTGCGTTTCTCCAGAAATGCTTGCGGTTGCGGAGGGGAAAGCGGCGGGCGAGGCGCGCTGCAAAAAACGTTACTGCAATCCAGGGTAGGGCGTGTAAAACCTGTAGCGTGAGGATTGTCGGGAGAGACAACCCATCGGCCTGCTGCATCACAAAGAGATGTAATCCAGAAAAGAGCCCCACACCTGCCCATCCTACACTCACCCAGACCAGTTTACTCCACCGTATTGGCGTGAGATCAGGGCGGTGTGGCAGGGAAAGCGAGAGGTTCATGGATGCGATTCGCGGATGTGCAGGCGCTGGTTGGCGTTGAGGTCAACGAGGCGTTGTTCGTGTCCAGAGGGCCAAAAGATACGTACTTCTTGGACTTGCTGCGCTGCTCCCAGCCCCAATTGTACCGTCAGGCTATGCTGACTCCGCCAGCCTTGCAGGCTGCGCACCTCGCGGCTCATCGTTATCACTTCGCCTTCTACCTCTATCATCGCGACAACGCGGGCACCAATGGCTGACCGATTAGAGTCGGTGCCCTCCAGATCAAGCTGCAACCAGTTGCCCTCCGTCTGCTCGTTGCGGTACAAGTGGTTTTCCTCTTCAGGGCCGGGATGGTTGGGCCAATGACCCACAATCACATCCAGATCGCCATCGTTGTCGTAATCGCCTGTCGCAAGGCTGGAGGCAAAGCTGGGCACCCGCCCCAAATCACCAGCCAGGATCCGGGTAAAGTGTCCATGGTCATTCAGATAAATAACAACCGGTGCGCCCCACGGTGCAATGAGTAAGTCGAGCCACCCATTGTTGTCGAGGTCGGCCCAGGCGGCGTTGGTGGCGTTATGCCCTTCGTGGGTGATCAAGTCATCGATCACCCGCGTAAATTGACCTGCGCCCTCATTGCGGTAAAGCCGCGCCTGCTCCCCATAGCCATAGGCCATGAAGACATCGAAGTCGCCGTCGTTGTCATAGTCGCCCCACGCTGACCCCAGTGTACCGAAGAGCAAGGGGCGCTCGGCGACAAAGCGCGCTTCTGGCGCAGGGACAAGCGTTCCCGTGCCATCGTTGCGATACATCTGAGGAGCGGGGCCGTCTATAAAGAGATCGCTGTCGCCATCAAGGTCCATGTCGACGAAGGTTAAGCCTGTCGATTGGAGCGTATCGGTTACCGCTGGTTGTTCTGTGATCCGGGCAAAGGTGCCATCGCGCTGGTTGCGGTAGTAGAAATTGGGTTCGCGCCCGGAAAGGCCCCCATTGGCGACAAACAAATCGAGCCAGCCATCCCGGTCAATGTCTGCCCAGGTGGCTGAGAACGAGGCCCCGCCATGCGCCAGCCCGGCCTCGGGTTGCGCGGCAAACGTACCGTCATCGTTGCGGAAAAGCAGATTATCCTGTCCGCGCTGATTGGGAATAAAGGCATCCAGGTCGCCATCGTTGTCGTAATCGGCCCAGGCGCTGCCCGAAGAAAACCCCGCGTCATCCATTGCGCTGGGAATGACGGTCCATTGTCGATCCTCTCCTTGTCGATACAGGCGGTTGGCCTGCGACACCGGTTCCTGGCTTACATCATAGCTATTCGGCACGAACAAATCGAGGCGGCCATCCCCATCAAAGTCGATCCAGTTGACGGCTCCCGAACTGGCCCGATCCGTGACCAGCGGGGTGTCGGTGATGCGGGTGAAACGCAGCGCTGCCGGTTGCGCAAGGGCATGATTTACGAGAAGCAGTAAAGCAGCGAGAAGCAAAGGGAATGCACGCATGGAGGCACGAGTTGACAGGTTAGAAGTCAGTAAACAGGTGCCACGACGAACGGCCTCTCGGCAATGTTGCTGGCCGTCGACCAACTGGTAGACAGGATCGGCGAACTGGATCGGCGACGGCTAAGACGCGATCAGCGCAACCTGCACATCCATGACATTTGTATGCGTCGGCCCCGGCTTGTGCAAGGCACCGAGCGTTTCAAAAAAGGGATGTGCATTGTTTTCTGCGAGGGCCTTTTCTGGATCGAGCCCCTGCTGTCGGGCCTGCCCTATCGTTTGCGGTGTCGCCCAGGCTCCGGCGGCATCCGTTGGCCCGTCGATGCCATCCGTGCCTCCGCTGAAGACGACAATGTTGAGACCTGTACCACCCAGTGCCAGCGCAGCACCGAGCGCAAGTTCCTGATTACGCCCGCCTGTTCCGTCACCAGTGATCGTTACCGTCGTCTCGCCTCCCCAGAGCAGGCAT
>DATGCC010000665.1:0-2456 GCA_035312345.1 Rhodothermales bacterium | reverse complement strand
GGGCCTGCTCGACCCGGCCCTGCGGGGTCCCTCATCTACCTGGACCTATCTCGTCAACGACCGGGCACTCACCGAGCTACAGCAGATGCTCTTTGGGCATGGCAGCAGTGCCTTCTCTGCCGGGGCCGCCCTGATGACCTGGCCAATCCTGCTGGCGTGGGCACTCTGGCGCAGGCTGGCAAAGCGCGAGGATTAGTGTTATTGCGTTACCTGTCTGTGCTGTGGATGTAGCTTACACTGAATGCACAGATTTTGGGGCAGGGCATGCACAGAAAACGGCAATGTTGTATAATGCCGAAGTAGGAAAAGGCAGCTGTTCACAGGCGGTGTTTCAACCCAGCGTTGGTTTTCGATAGAGGTGAGGAATCGTAGGTTTATCTGCGAACAGGGAGGAATTGGAGTGAGGTTGTACTGTGTGATGCATCGTCCTCTGCTGTATTCATCGAGAGGATGAGGGTATGTTGGTTATACGTCAAGAACAGTGGGAGGCCATGCGTGGAGCACAGCGTGAGGCTTTCTACGGCGACCTTTTGAGAAAAATGCGGACCCAGCATCCCGAATGGTGTGCTGAGGAGTCTGATGAAGCCACCCTGGATCTTATTATGTGGGCGGCTGCAAAAGCGAGGACCTATGGGTTGTTTATGGCAGCGGATGTCACGCGATTTGTCCAGTTTGTTATGCGCTACGGGCGTGATTTTGAAACCCATCCTCAGATGGTCTGGGCCAGGGCTATCCTCAACGACCCCGATTTGATTGGGCCAGACAAGCTTGCCTGTATTGAAGCGCAACAGGCTGCGGGCTAAACCATGGGGTTACGGAGCATAGAGACAGGGCCTGCTGGTGACATCGGTGAGATGGCAATTCCCTGCGAGCAGCCCGTTTATTGGACGATTCAGGTAAAAAATGGCAACGCGGAAGGGACGCCGAACCTTGCTGATACGGATCTGCAGGTAAGCGCGGGCGGCGGGGCACAGGAAGTAACCACAGATGGCGATGGATTTATCCATCTCGTTTTTGATCCCGAAGAAGATCTCAGCAGGGTAACCGTATCGATTACGGAGGAGGCCCATGGGTGGAAAGGAGAGGCCACCCCAGCAGCAGGGGCAACGCCGCGTTTTCAGTCGAACGCTGTGCTGAAGGGGATCTGGAAGCTCCGGGTACGCATGAAAAATCGGAGTGATGAAAGCAGCATGGCGGAGAAGCCGATTCTGCTCGCGTGGGGCGACAGCACGAACGACGCCCCGCGTACCGGTGGGAGTGGCGGTGCCTATCGGAACAATGACCTTCCGTGCCAGACCACCTATACGATCAGTGTGCCAGCAGATGTAGGAGCCACCTCCGCCGCGAGCACTGCCCAGGTGAAGGTTGGTACCGATGAAGTGGATGTAAGTGCTGCAGATACACCTGTTGTTCATGGTGGCACGACGGTCACCCGCACAGCAGATAACAAAGTGGAGGTAACCGTCACGCAACACGATACGGTGATTGTCATTGACTTTTTGCTACAGTTTAGCTGGAAACTCCAGGTGTTGGTCAAAGACCGGGGGCAGGCTGCTCTTCCGGTGATTTCGAATGCCCCCGTTCACATCCAGGAGGGGGCCGTTATGGATGACACACCTCGCCTGGGGGCTGAAGGTGAGGCTTTCGAGAAGGAGGGCATGAGCTTGGGCACCGACTACATCGTCAAGGTACCCGCTCAGTATGCTGTTGGCAGCACCGCCCAGGTAAAGATCGACAACCATGAAGTAGACATAGGTACCGCTGATACCCTGGTGGATCACAACGGCACGAGGGTCACCCGCAACGTGGAAAATGAGGTCGCGGTACACGTTGAAAGGGGTAACACACAGGTCGAAATTGCCTTTTTGGTGCAGTTCACATGGAAGGTTCGTATCGGCGTGCAAGACGTTACAGCGAAGGCAGACGGCACGCCAATCAACGGCCACCCGGTCAACCTGAAGCAAATGCCGTTGCGTTTTCAGCGAGCGCCCAGCCAGGTTCTGGACGTAGCGACAGAAGAGGACGGTAGTGCTTTTTACAAGGATGATTTGATTTTCGAAAATATCCACACATTCAGTGTGCCGGAGACGTATGGGGCTTTGGATGCAACGGCCACCGCCGAAGTAAAAGTCGACGACCATGTGCTGGATGTAAGTGTCGCTAATACGTTCGCTGATTACGGGCATACCCGGGTCATGCGCACCGCCGCCAACGAGGTCCAGGTGCGTGTTGCGCAGGGGAGTCCCGAGGTCGAGATCAACTTTAAGCTTCAGTACCCCAAAATCTTTATTGTCGGAGAAGGACCGGCGTTTCCGTATGCTATTGGCCTGGCCAGACGGTATGCAAAAGGAGAAGCCGACGGAGACCGCATCCTGGCTCCCCGAGCGGAAGCAAGGGCTCTAAACACCTGGCTGGATGATCAGCGGAAATGGATTATTGCCTCGCAGTATGACGTA
>DATGCC010000664.1:0-2794 GCA_035312345.1 Rhodothermales bacterium | reverse complement strand
TACCGCTGGCTCGAAGACGTGGACAGCGAAGAGACGCTCGCGTGGGTGCAGGCGCAGAACGCCGTCACGTTCGACTACCTTGAAAAGCTGCCACAGCGTAAGATGTTCGAGGAACGCCTTACCGAACTCTGGGACTATCCGAAGTACAGTGCGCCCTTCAAGCGCGGTGACCGCTACTTTTTTTCGAAGAACGACGGCTTGCAAAACCAGTCGGTGATTTATGTGCAGGAGTCGCTGGATGCCGAGCCTCGTGTGCTGATTGACCCGAACACGTTTTCAGAAGATGGCACGGTGGCGCTCTCGGGGCTGTTCGTGAGCGACGAGGGGAACTATGCCGCCTACAGCATCAGTGAGAGCGGCTCGGACTGGCGCACGTTCAAGGTGCGCGATGTGGCAACGGGCGACGATCTGGATGATGAACTCAAGTGGATCAAGTTCAGCGGAGCCAGTTGGGATGGCGACGGGGAAGGCTTCTACTACAGCCGCTACGACGCGCCAGAAGAAGGCGAAGCGATGCAGCAGGTCAACAAAAATCAGAAGCTCTACTACCACCACCTCGGCACCGCGCAGGATGACGACGTGCTTGTCTATGAGCGGCCCGATGAACCGGAATGGGGCTTCGGCGCAGGCGTCACCGACGATGGTGATTATCTGATCATCAATGTGTGGCAGGGCACCGACCGTCGCAACCGCGTCTATTACAAAGACCTGCGCGATGAAAACGCCGAGGTCCTCCGCCTGCTGGATGACTTCGATGCCGCGTACAACTTCGTCGGCAACACGGGCTCCGATTTCTACTTCATGACGGACCACGACGCGCCCAACCAGCGCCTCATTGCCATCGACACCGACAACCCCGATCCGCAAAATTGGACGACGCTCATCCCAGAGACCGAGGCCGTGTTACGCGGCGCAGGCATCGTCAACAACCAGTTTGTAGTGACGGCACTGGAAGACGTGAAGGGTCGCCTGACCCTTCACGACCTCGACGGTTCGCTCGTCAAAGAGATTGAGACGCCGACGCTCGGCAGTGTCTACGGCGGTAGCGGCGAGCGCGACGCAACGGAGATGTTCTACACGTTCACCTCATTCACCTACCCGTCGACCATCTACCGCTACGACTTTGCGACAGGCACGTCGACTATTTTCCGGCAACCCGAGGTGGATTTTGACCCGGAGAATTACATCACCAAGCAGGTATTCTACACAAGCAAGGACGGCACACAGGTGCCCCTGTTTATCGTTCACAAAAAGGGCCTTGTATTGGACGGCTCCAACCCGACGTATCTCTATGCCTATGGCGGCTTCAACATCAGCCTGACACCGGGCTTTTCGATCAGCAACGTGGCGTGGCTGGAACAGGGCGGCATTTATGCCCAGCCCAGCCTGCGCGGCGGCGGTGAATACGGTGAGGCCTGGCACCAGGCCGGGATGCTCAACAAGAAGCAGAACGTCTTCGACGACTTCATTGCGGCGGCAGAATACCTGATCGACGAAGGTTACACCTCCACGCCGAAGCTCGCCATCGGTGGTGGCTCAAATGGCGGTCTGCTCGTTGGTGCGGTCATGACGCAGCGGCCTGCGTTGTTCGGCGCTGCGCTGCCGGCGGTGGGCGTGATGGACATGCTGCGCTATCACAAATTCACCATTGGCTGGGCATGGGCCAGCGAGTACGGCTCGTCCGACGATCCTGAGCAGTTTAAACACCTCCATGCCTACTCGCCGTTGCACAACCTGCAACCCGGCACGGCCTATCCCGCCACGATGGTCACTACTGCCGATCACGACGACCGCGTGGTACCCGGCCACTCGTTCAAGTTCGCCGCCGCGCTGCAAGCGGCCCACGCAGGCGACGCACCCGTCCTCATCCGCATCGAAAGCAAAGCCGGGCATGGTGCTGGCAAGCCGACGAGCAAGATCATCGAAGAGCAAGCCGACAAATGGGCCTTTCTTGCCCACACCCTCGGCCTGACGCCTGCCTCGGCCCTGCCTTCCGGCACCGGCGTGGATGACAGCCAGCGATAAGGATGAAGCAGGAGATTCACATGCTGGTGTATGCGCTAGTGCTCTTGGCTGGGGCAATCGCTACCTATGCACAGGATAGCTCAGGTCAGACACAGCCTGTCTTTCTGATGGAAGAAGAAGCTGTATGGCGGGAGGGGATGCCAGAATCCAAGGGCACGGTGCTACCTGCTTTCTGGAATCTGGAGTTGATAACCCTGGATGGCTCGACGCTGCATCTGTCCGACTACCGAGGATCCTACCTCTTGCTGAATTTTTGGGGAGAATGGTGTGCGCCCTGTCTGAAAGAACTGCCCATGCTGGTTGCGGCGTATGAGCGAATCCCGCGAGCACGTTTCAACATGGTGGGCCTGTTGGTTAGCTATGATGAGGAGCAGGCGCGGCAGACCCTGGAGGCGGTTGGTGCCTCGTGGGCACAGGCCTTGATTGACAGGAAGCTGGCCAGCCAGTTTGACTTGCTGGTGTACCCGATGAATGTGCTGATCATGCCCGATGGCGTTTCCTACGAGAAGCGGTACTTGATTGACAGCACCTTTGTCGAGCAATACGTTGGGTATTGATAAGGCTGGCGTTAATTGCTTTTGTTCGCTACACTGATGCGAAAGCTACCATCGTCATTTCCCTACCTGGACTATGTTTCTCTCGAATCGCCTTCGCATCGTGCAGCAGGCCGCGTCACTTATTGCTGTCTGGCTTTTTATCGGGTCTGCTGTGCCCGCTACTGCCCAGGGGGTACCGTGGCCGACCGAAGGCTGGGCCTCCGCGTCCCCCG
>DATGCC010000663.1:0-4929 GCA_035312345.1 Rhodothermales bacterium | reverse complement strand
GTTGCAGTTCTCCCTCGGAGACCAGGGTGTGCGTAAGAACCTCATCTGCCGGGGCGGCGCTAACGGGCATATCGGTGACGCCCAGCGAGAAAATCAGCGCGATAAAAATGGTTGTAAACATGGTTTACCTCTCAGGGTGGAAAGATGGTTTTGCCCGGACAAGCAGCCGTAGCATACATCTTTGATTATTTACTGAACTCCTGGCTGAGCCGACCCAGCGCCAGCGCGCCGAGAGCCAACCCCAGATCGCGCATGGCCACATCGTAGAAGCCCGGAATGAGGAGCAGGTTAAGAATGATGCCCACCAGCCAAGCAGCTACTACGTAGGCAAAGATCCGAGGCTTGATAGCAACCCCAATCCCGGCTACTATCTCGATGATGCCCACCACGGCCATGAACGTGGACGCACCGATAAGATCCCCGATAAAGGGAGCGAGATATTGCTCCCAGTCCGTCAGGATGTTGAAAAATTTGTCGAGCCCCGCCAAGATGGGAGCTGCTACAAAACCGACTTGCAGCAGGCGATAGGCCTGGTAGGACGGACGCTGGGAAGTAGCGCGTGCTGAATCTGCTTCCATTGTGCTTTCCATAGTTCAAGTGGCTCGTGACGAATTGCGGAGTGGCTTTCGACTAATTATGATTATAAATATAAAAAGTCAATAATTTTTTTGACTTATTTGATTTAATCAACTAAAAACCCTACACTCTGTTCAAAAAAACGCATGAAACGCTGGAATAAAAAATTTCTATCGAGCACCCGAGGCCGCGTGGTGCAACTGCTACGCCGGGAGCCTGCTACAGTTAATGAACTGGCAGAAGCGCTAGCGTTGACGGATAATGCCGTACGTGCCCACCTCACCACGCTGGAACGCGATCGGCTCGTGCAGCAAACCGGGAAACGTCCTGGTGTGCGCAAACCAGAAACGCTTTATGGCTTGACGGTTGATGCTGAACAACTCTTTCCCAAAGCCTATCACCTCCTCTTCAGCCTGCTGCTAGACACCCTGAGTTCGAGGCTCTCACCCGGTGAGATTGAGGAATTGTTGCGCGAGGTAGGCCGCAAAGTCGCTGCTGAACAAGCCCGGCCGACATCAGAAGCCAGCTTGCGGAGCAGGATTGAAAAAGCAGTAGCTGTGCTTAGCGGTATAGGCGGCCTGGCAGAAATCAAGCAGGAGGAAGATCGATTCATGATCTGCGGCTATAGCTGCCCGCTGGCTACCGCTGTCGAACGCCACCCCGAGGTGTGCCAGCTTGCAGAGGCCTTGCTAACTGAAGTGATTGGCGCTCCCGTTCAGGAAGAATGTGACCGAAGTGGCCCACCGCGATGCGTTTTTGAGATTGGCGTCGCATAACCACACAAAAAAAGAGCAGCGGCGCAACCCGGCTCCGCCACAAGAGCCTTCGCGTGCGCCGCTGCCCGCCATGCCATGATTCCCACCCGAACCACGGCAGCTGGGAAATGGGAATTGGTTATTGGGTTCTAAAGTGAGCCTATTTTACAATTTCCATCTCCCAATCTCTACTTCATCAGCACCATGCGTCCGGTTTGCGTGACAGAGCCGACGGTGAGACGGTAGAGGTAGGTGCCCGTCGGCAGGTTGGCCGCGTTGAAAGTAGCGGTGTGCTCGCCTGCGCCGAGTTGCTCATCCACTAGAGTACTAATCTCGCGACCTTGCACATCGTAGACGACGAGCGAGACGTGGCTGGCCTCGGGAAGGTCAAACCGAATTTCTGTAGAGGGATTGAACGGATTCGGATAATTCGACAACCCGAAGCGATCCGGTGATGAGCCGTCGTTCAGATTGATAGATCCGGTCTTTTCCGAAGACCCATCCGACGCACCTTTCCGTCTCCCCCGGCGGTCTTGCCATTCGGCTCTACGCTCCTCCAGAATCTGCTTCTGCTCGGGGGTCAGGATACTTTCCAGTGCACTACGATGGGCCTCGGCTTGCTCCTTGCGGTAGGCACGCTTCTCTTCCTGTGTGGCGTTCGGGCTGGCATCCATCCATGCTTTCATCGCTTCACGGTGGGCCTGCCGAAGGTCCTGCAACTGGCTTCTCTGTACGTCTGTCAGGTCCAGGCCAGCAAACCCACGAGGGCCTCGCCGTCCGTGCCGCATGTGTCCACGGCCTCGACGGTCTCTTGTGGATTTGGCCTCTTCTAACATCTGCTTCTGCTCGGGGGTCAGGATACTTTCCAGTGCACTACGATGGGCCTCGGCTTGCTCCTTGCGGTAGGCACGCTTCTCTTCCTGTGTGGCGTTCGGGCTGGAATCCATCCACGCTTGCATCGCGTCGCGATGACCGGTGTGGAGTTCTTTGAGCTGCGCCTGTTGCGCCTCGGTTAGATCCAGTTTTTCGGCCAGCCGGGCTGGGCCTCTCTTGCCTCGCATGGCACCTCGCTGGCCACGACGGAACCGGCCCTTTTCTCCACGTTCCGCTATTTTCTCTTCCAGCGTCTGCTGCTGTTCGGTTGTCAGCACCGACGCGATGGCGGCTTTCGTAGCTTCGGCCTGTGCTTCGAAATAGGCACGCTTGTCCTCTCGCGAAGCGTCTTCGTTGGCATCTAGCCAGGTACGCCGCTCTGCATGTTGCGCCTGCAACAGGGTTTTGAGTTCGGCTTCTTGCGCATCGGACAGGTCTACCTGCCGGTCCAGCATGCGCACATGGCGCTCAATACGCTGCTCCGGGTTGGCGCGGCGCTCATGCGGTCCGCGTTGGGCGGCTGCCGGTGCGGCGATCCACACAACAAGCAGCAGCGCCATGGCAAAAAGGGATAGCAAAGACTTGGTTTTCATCGTCTCGGTCTCGTTTATGATCGTTGCTTCTCGTGTCGGGTGATGTACCTATTAGATGCATGCCGCCCACCCGACATTCCGTTACCGAGAAAAAATAATCCGAGATGCTACCCTGAATGTGTCAATTCTACTGCGAGTCTGTAGCAATTTGTCTGTCCTCCACGCGCAACCGCATTGTTGCGCGCAGAGAGCACGACTCCAAATAAAATAACCGCTACTACCCGGCAGCCTTCAATCAAGACAAAAGCGTATTGCGATGTGAGGGCATGAGGTGCATTTTCCCATCGGTACCGCTTTGTTTCATCAGCAGGCGGGGAGCCGGAGCAAACGAGGTGTAGAGCGGCAACGTGGCGACCCCTAGAGCGGCAGCGTCAGAGCCCGCTGTCGCACAGCGCAGTTGCGGATGCGGCGTTTTGCCTTCGATGCGCATGGCCGGCAAAATGGCATCTAGCCGTTCCATCAGGCTTTGAATAATGACATCGGGCAGCCGCCCGCCAAAGAACACAACCTTGGGATCGATGAGATATTCGATAGCGAGCAGCAGCGGCACCAGGTGGGTGGCCCCTTCGTCGAGCCAGGTGTGCAGCGTCTCATTGCCCTGTTCAAACAGCGGCAGCAAATCAGCAGGCCCTTCCACCGGCGTCCCCTCCTCGGTGAGGCGCTGGTAGAGCCGCGGCAGATTGAAATGAAGTCCTGTGTGCGATTGCTGCACACTTTCAGTCCCCTCCAGGGCCGCAGGCGTGGGAAAGTATCCCAACTCACCCGCGTTGCCGGTGCTCCCCTCAAACGGCTGTCCATTTACAATGATACCACCACCCAGTCCGGCCCCAAAGAAAATATAGAAGAAGGTGCCGATGTGCCGTCCCTCGCCATACCAGTGCTCACCTACAGCAGCAGCCGTGGCGTTGTTTTCCAGATGTACAGGCAACGCGAGACGCTCCTCCAGGATTTCTACGACCGGTACATTCGACCATCCGGGAAATTCCTTCGGGTTGACAATATTCGTGACGTGGTTCTCATCGGTACTGCCCAGTGGCCCCGGCAGCCCTACACCCACGCCCCAGAGCCGCTCCCGGTTGATGCCTTCTTGCTCCATCAGCTTTCTGGCTGTGGCTTCCATCAGGTCGATGGCTTCAGCGGGCGACGGAAAATGCAAATCGCACGAGATACGCTGACGCACCTGCCCCACGAAGTCCAGCAGCACCCCGGTCATGTGGTCCTTGTCGAGGTCCAGACCAATCGCAAAGGCTCCGTCCGCTTGCAGCTTCAACAAGCGCGTCGGTGCCCCGCGTCCTTCCTGCAGGCGCTCAGCCTCGATGATCATGCCGGACTTGATCAACTCGCGCGTGATGTTCGAGACCGTTTGCGCGGTCAATTCAGACCGGCGTGCAATTGCGACACGGGAGATCGGCCCAAACAGGCGAATGGTTTCCAAGACGATTCGAACGTTGTGGGCCTTTGTAAACTTCAGATTGGTTCCTGTCAGCATGAGCTATGAGGGTATGCACGGATAAAAATCCGCTGGCTTTTACGCGCTTGCGCCCGTGTGAAGACGTAAATAAACAACTTTCAGGGGTTTTTTGCGCGCCCTGTGTTGACAACATAAAAAGTTTTGATTAAATAAAAGCGTATTTAGTAAAACAATTTGATTAAACAATCCTGTTCACCGTCTTTGGAGCCGTGAAGAAGGAATTGTTTCCTCTATCTCGGAAGCGGTTCCAGGAGTTGACCCAAACCGGGATAGACATCTTACAGCCTGACCTCAATCGCTTGTATATGCGCTGAGTAGTCATACAACGCACCTTGCATCGCCATGACGCTAAGTACCAGCAAAGCTATAAAAAACATGAAGACAGGGAGTCTTTGCAGCCTCCTGCTGCTTTGCCTGCTAGGCAGCCTGCCGTCTGCCTGGATCACCGCCGCCCCCCTGGGGAGAATTACCGGCATCATCGTCGATGCGAGCACGGGGGAAGCGCTTCCAGGTGCCAATGTGCGCATTGATGGGACGAGCCTCGGTGCTGCCAGCGACGCGGATGGCCGCTATACCATTTCAGGCGTCCCTGCGGGGTCGCACACGCTCATCGCTACCTATATCGGCTACCAGCAGCAAGAGCGGGAGATCGTCGCCGCGG
>DATGCC010000662.1:0-5262 GCA_035312345.1 Rhodothermales bacterium | reverse complement strand
AGAAACCTGTAACTTGAACCCAGCAAACCTGCAACCATTTCTGTTGTCATGCCCCATCCCATCCATCTTATTTATCTCGATGCCTATCATCTCGACGATCCGCTGTACGTACCGAGCCTGGCGCGGATGATGGGACGGCTGCGGCGGGCCGTGCCGCTCTGTTTGTTTTTACACGGCAGTGGGGAGCGGGCCGAACGATTGTTGGAGGCTGAAGGACGTTTCCCGAAGAAAGAAAACGGACGCGTCCAAGCCCGCACGCCCCAGGAGGCTGCACTGGTCGAGAAAGCCCTGCGGCAGGTCAATCGACAGATCGTCTCGACGTTAACCGAGGAGATCATCCATGCCGTGGGGTTTCAGGGAACGGATCGTGGCTTGTTGCTAATGGACGAGGGGAGAGACGTGAAGACGGGACGCATGGGATGGCTCGTCGAACTCATTCAGAAAGGAGCCGTGCCTGTGCTTTCGGCGCTGGTTCATCATCCCGAAACAGCCGCTCCATACGAGGCTGACCTGACGCAAGTGATGCTGGCTGTGGCGCATGCGCTGTCACAGGAAGACGTCCGGGTAGTGTTCTTCAGTCGCAGAGATCAGCCCGGTGTGATGGTTGATGATGTTGTGCTTGATGAGGTGGCGCTGGAGGCAGTTCCGGCGGGTCATCTGCCCGACCCGATAGCAGTTCAGGCCGTCGTAGAAGCCGGTTTTGCGGCGTTTTTGACAAGTGCCAGTGGGCTTTTTGGGGCAGAAATACCGCAAGGGACAAATATTTTACGCTCAAAACCCGCCTAAAATGCATGAAGAGGGCCTTCTGTGCTTGACACGGGCGTGGCGAAAGGTTAAGTTCAGCGCAGTTAATGAGGATTTGCCGCCTGGCAGGCCCCATTTTTACGCTAACGATAGTCAACGTAACCCTAAAGGAGGAACATCATGAGCAAGCGATTTGATGAACTGAAGAGCTTTGTTGAAGAGGCCGAAGCAGACTTTGACAAGTTCTACGACAAAGGCAACAAGGCTGCTGGTACCCGTGTCCGCAAGGCCATGCAGGAGTTGAAAAAGAAGGCGCAAGACATCCGCGTCGAGATTCAGGAGAAGAAGTCTGACATGTAAGGCTTTTCCCTTCTTTGTAGTCTTGCAAAAGGGCTATACTTCCGGGTATAGCCCTTTTGTTTTTTGATACCCTCCTGATGTCATCGCTACCATCTATCCTGCGTGTGAGGTCGTCACCTTGGCGCTGGGTGCTCCTTGTTTATGGGGTGCTCGGCGTGGGATTGTGGTTTGTGCCGTTGTTCAACCTGTTGCATGTTGAGTCGTCGGTGGTGGTGGCCGGGGTGGCGTTTTTTGTGGCAGGGATCTCGTCACTGGTGCTTTTCCAGCGAGATGCGAGGCCTATCCGGGTGCTGCGCAGGCAAGAGGCAGCTTTGCTCGTGCCGTGGTTATTGCTGACAGTGACGCTGGTGTGGGTGCCCAACTGTGGCTATTTCGAAGGGCTGCTTTTTTTTCTGCTCTTCCCACCCGTGAGCGTCGTGCTTGCGGTAGCGCTGGCTTACGGGTTATACCAGACGCGCATCCGTCGCAAGAGGACCCTTTTTGTTTGCATCGGCCTTGCCATCGTCGTGCTGACGCCGCTCTACGACCTGGGTCTGCATCCACAGTTCTACACCTACAACCATGTTTTCGGCGGCGTGCTCGGGCCGATCTATGACGAAGAACTGGCGCTACGTCCCGGTCTCGTGGTGTTTCGCGGGATGACGCTGCTGTGGGCGGCGTTGCTGTTTTGGATCGGAAGATGTTTGAGGGAAGGGCGAAGAGGAAAGGGCGAAGAGGGGGGCGTTCATGAGAGTCAGTCTATCACCCATTCATCTTCCTCCCGGTTGGCCTTGCTCCCTCTCCTAGCCGTCCTGCTACTCGGGGGCGGCTATCTCTTTGCGGATCGGGTGGGCATCAACACCTCGGCGGCGGCGATTCAGCGGACGTTGGGGGGGCATCATCGCACGGCGCATTTCGACATCTACTACGATCCTGCTGAGATGGAAGGGCCAGACCTCGCGTGGATCGCTGCCGACCATGAGTATCGGTATGCGCAACTGGCCGAGCAACTGGATGTGATGGTGGCAGGCCGGATCGCCAGCTACCTCTATCCCGACCCGGACACGAAAGCGCGGCTTACGGGGGCACGCTACACGAACGTTGCGCCGGTGTGGCTGCGGCGACCGCAGACGCATGTGTTGCTTGAGTTCTACACAGAGGTTTTTCCACACGAACTGGCTCACGTTTTTTCGCGGGAGTTTGGCTTGCCGGTGCTCAATGCGTCGGTTGCAGTGGGGTTGGTCGAAGGTTTTGCCGTAGCCGTGGAGCCACCAGACGGGTTGCCCGTGCCGCATGAGCAGGTCTCGGTGGTCGCCACGGAGCGCAGGCTGGCAGATGAGAATACGGCATCGCTGGCAGATGACCTGGCCTCCCGGTTTTCTCCTTTGGGTTTCTGGACAGGGCGGGGGGCCGTCTCTTACACCACGATGGGCTCTTTCGTCCGCTACCTGCTGGATGTTTACGGAGCGGATCGTTTCAAGCAAGTCTACGCCACTGCTAACTTCGAGGCTGTTTATGACAAGCCCGTGGAGGTGTTGGCATCGGAATGGGTGTCTTTTGTCGAATCCCTCCCGCAGGTAGATCGCTCGGCGGGCACGCTGACACGGCGCCGCTTTGGTCGGCTCTCTATCTTTGAGAAGCCGTGTCCGCATCATGTGCCTCGGTATCGGCGGATGTACCAGCAGGGGGGGCGGGCGCTGGCAGCAAAAGATACGGTGCGTGCGTTGTCGTTCTTTGAGCAGTCCTTGCGTAGACAGCCCCGGTACGAGCCCGCCCTCGCCACCTGGGCGAGGTTGACGCTGGCAGCAGGGGATGCGGATGCCGTCGTGGCGCGGCTGGACACGGTGGAGCATGTGGCGCAGATCCCCTCACTGGCGGTGCCGCTGGGAGATGCGTATGGGGTGCTCAGGCAACCTGAAAAAGCGAAAGCCCTCTATGATTCCGTGCTGGTACGGTTGCCCACCTATGCTTCCGAAACGACAGCCCTGTTGGTCATGCGGAAATCCCTTGCCACCCACCCCGATTTGTTGCGAACCTTGACCACAGGCGGTGATGCTGCTGTGCAGGCACGGTTGCTCGAAGCGCGAGCCGACATGGTGCCTGCTGCCCGCGTGATGGCGGCCTTGCGCTGGGCCGAAGCCGACGCGTTCGAGCGGGCGGCCTCGCTTCTGCAAATCAGGCCCCTGGCTATTGTCCATGCTGCCTCGGCGGTAGAACAAGACATGCTGCACCGGCAGCGGCTCGTGTGGCTGGCTCAGGCTGAGGCCCGCGCCGGGCAGTATGCGGAAGCTGTTGTTACCATCCAGCAGGTCATCCCCCAGTTTCAGCACGTCGGGGATTTCAACGCAGCCACCCAGTGGCAGGCATTTGCCCACAAAGTAGCCTGGCTGGATGCTTGGGAGTAACCATGCTGTTGCGGGCTCTCAGGAACCGGGCCGGGCAGCCGTATTATGAGCATCGGAAGCCAGGGTGCTTTTCCTGGTATATGTGTATCCACTCAACAAGGGCTTTTCTATGGCAACGCAGGTACGAGGGAGGCGGCTGATCATGAGTTGCGCCTTGATGTACGCGCTGGTGATGATAGGATGCAGTGGACCTCAGGAGGGAGAAGATGACTCCGGGCAGCAGCCGCGGGTGCAGCGTGCCGAGCCGTCGGGCCTGAACGTGCCGATGGTCTCTACGGTTGATCAGATCAAGACCGTGCAGCTTTATGCCCAAGAAGAACAGCAGTTGCCCGTGGTCCCGTTGCGGAGTGGGCGGCAACTGACGCTCGAATTCGACCTGATGGAGCCCTCAGGTCGAACGCTCTCGGTCTACTTCTACCATGCCGACCGTAACTGGGAGCGCGACCTCTTCGCAGGGGAATACATGACCTCATTTGAGCGCGATGAACTGTTTGACTACACGGCGTCGCGCAATACGCAGGTGCGCTACACCCATTACACCTACAAATTTCCCAACGGCAACATCGATTTCAGAATCAGCGGCAACTATATCCTCCGCGTCACCGAGCAGGGGCGCAAGGATGAGGTGCTGTTCGAGCGGGCCTTTTTTGTCACGGAAGACGCTACCGCGCTGCAATTCGGCGTGGACAATTTGATGGTGGGGGGGAGCTATCCCTCGTCGCAGCCGACGTTGAGCTTCCGACCCCCGCAGGCGCTGGCCGGTAACGTGTTCGACTACAACGTGTGCTTTCTGCGCAACGGACGCCTCGAAACGGCCCGGTGCAGTAATGATGCATCGCTGACGCAACAGCCCGACCTGCTCTTCTATCTGCAACCCGAACGCGCTTTCCCCCCCACATCCGGCGATTATTTTCTCGACCTGCGCACCATCCGCGTTGGCGGTGTGGTGGAGGCGACGGACCGGACGGTCCAGCCCTACCGCGTGGCATTGGAGCCAGATTATGCCCGCTTTGGTAGCAGCAACATCGATCCGCTGCTCAACGGGCAGACGGTCATTTCTACCGTCCGCGATGTGGCTACGCCGGACATCGAAGGCGAATACGTGGACGCGTTGTTTCGCTATGTGCCAGACAACGAAGAGCGGCTTTCCGGTGGTGTTTACCTCACCGGCAGCTTCAACGATTGGTCCGTAGATCTGGGCAAAGAACTACGCTGGATCCCCGAAAACAAACGGTATGAAGGGTCGCTGCTCCTCAAACAGGGACAGTACGAATACCGCTACACCTCGCCCGACCGCCGCGTCCGCCGTCAGTTGAATACGGCCCTGCCCCGTTCCGAAAACACCTATGCGGCCTTCGTGTATTATGATGATGTCAGTCTGAATACAGACCGGCTGCTGGCAGCGCAATTCATCGTAGCCCGGTAGGACAGAGATGTGAATATCGTATGCAGAACGTATTTGTCTTTTACTTCATCATTCATAAGTCCTTGTTCGATATTCGTCATTCCATTTTTCCTCGTACCTTACGGTGCGACGTACGTATTCCCACCACTCAAGACGAAGCAACCATGACATACCTGCGCATGCTGCTGGTGTGCTTGGTCGTGGCATTGATCGGGGCTGGCTGTGCCAGTACCCAATCGGCAACGACCTCGCAGACCTCGACAGCGTCCCAGAACCAGAGAACAAGTAAGGACGACGACGGCATGAAAAAGTATGCCGACGTCATCACCGATGAGGCTGTGAGCGACAGTGGCCTCTTCCACATCCACC
>DATGCC010000661.1:0-2331 GCA_035312345.1 Rhodothermales bacterium | reverse complement strand
CCGCGCCAAGCGCATGTACGACCAGTGGCAGCGCGGCGAGCTGGACCCGTGGACGGCGCAGGGCCGGCCGGCAACCGTCGACGCGGCCTGTCGTCACTACGTACGCGAGCGCGGGCAGGAGCTACGCGACAAAGGGCGCGGCAACGTGTGGCTGCTGAAAGCCGTATACCGGGGCGCCGGCATCAAGACGCTGCAGGAGATCGACGTCCACACCCTGCGCCGGGCGGTCTACGATCCGGCAAAGGCGGAGGCGACCCAGTACAGCACGTACACGAAGCTCCACGCCGTTTTCGAGTGGCTGACCGGGGCCGGCTACTTCCAGTGCAACCCGATCAAGGACGTAAAGAAGCCGAGCAAGCCACAGCGGCACCCGAAGTATTTCGTGAAGAAAGACCTGGGTCGTTTCATTGCAACAGCGCCGGAGGTCTATCGCCTACAGAAGTACGCCAGACGATTCCCCTACCCTCTCTGGTATGTCGATGCGCTCCTCTTCTACCTCTACACAGGCGTCAGGCGAGGCGAAGGCCCCCGCGTTTGCTGGGGCGACGTTCACGCGGAGCATATCACCATCCGCGATACGAAGAAGAAAAAGGACCGTATCGTGCCCATCATCCCCCCGCTCAGAGCGCTGCTCACGCGCCTCGAATTGGACACCCGCCTATCCGACAGCCCGCACGAACCGATTCTAAAAAACTGCACAGGGGCGAAGCCGATCTCCGGCAAGTACCTCTCGCGCAAGTTCAACCAGGTGCGCGAGCTAGCCCGTGTCCCGGCCATCGGGCTGCACGGCCTGCGCCACACGTACGCGATGCTGCTGGTCGAGAAAGGCATTCCCCCGCAGGCGATACAAAAAATATTGGGTCATGACGACATGAGTACGACGCAGGTATATACGAACATGCTGCCGGCGGATGTACTCAGCGCGGTGCAAAGGGCGTTTAGTGAGGGGTTGTAACGTACTTGTGAAAACGTACGTTATTTTGAATCTTACTCTTGACTTAGTACGTATAGTAACGTACATTAAGACAAGTTCAAAACACAACCGGAGATGACGATGTCTTACGAGATAGGACATATAATTTGGCACGGCGGGCAAGAACTCACTATTAAGTCCGAACCCTTTGAGCAATTCGGAGCGATGTGGCAGTATGCCGAAGAAGAAGGTGGAGCTACACGAGTAGTCGCCACGCCTGAACAGAAGGAAGAAAACGCTAAGCGCGAGCGGGATGCGTGGCATCGCCAGCAGAAAGGTTTCCGACGCCTCCACGAAGCCACAAAGAACGCATGACCGCCCGCACCCTATTAGAACGAGCCGGATGCCTCGCCGCCGATTTGGCGAGGCGTGCCGGCATCGACCCGAATACGTGGAACAAGATGCTGACGCGAGACACGCCCCTAACGACGGCCCGTAGCCCAAAGCGCGGCAAGCGGATAGCTAACGCTGCGCGGGACATACGTGCAGAACTTACGCAGATCATCCGCGACCTGGAAAAAGATCATGGGTAAATGGTGGGTAAAATACCGGCTAATCCTTGCTAATGTTGGCAAAAAAGGAGTAAAGGCGAAAAAGGGACGCACCTTTATTCCCTTAATGAAATCGCCGTTTTTAGCACAATACAGGCGTTTTTTGTACTGTACCCCAGCCTGGGATCGAACCAGGGACACCAGGTTTAGGAAACCTATTCGCCCCCATTTCAACCCCGTGCGCCCCAACGACTTACGCGTTATACTCACAATGCGTGGGTAGAATATGGGTAACCAACACCCGCCGCTGGCGGGGAGGTAAGCGATGATTACCAAATTAAAAGCAACCGTTTATAGAGGCGGAAACAGGCGATTCTTTTCGCTTGATGCCGCTGCCCATGCAGCCGCAAGAGCCAAGATAAAAGAACGCTGTGAATGTGATACTGTGGATCACGGTGCTATGGGTATCGAGTCTATAACCTGCTGGTACCATGAGCCAGAAAACTATGACGTATTGACGCGTCGATTGGCTCGCATCTACAAGAAAGCATATTTCAAAGCCAAGGCTGCGGAGGTGGGGTAATGGCAGGAGACGCAAAGATATGGGGTCCTCACGACGAGGACACGAAAGATCGGGTTCGCAAAAGACTCGCAGAAAACAGGGCAAAATACGGACCGTCGGATGCTAGTCTGCGACGGGAGATGGACTGCGCCGAAGCCCGCGCCGCCCTCCTGGCGGAGGTGCTGGCGGTGATAGATGAGGAATATACTGAATCAGACGAGCAACGAGGACTCAGGGAAGCAATCGACTTTCACGACGTAAAGTGCGCCGTACTATCTGGACTAAAGTACCGCCTCGCCGCCCTC
>DATGCC010000660.1:0-2286 GCA_035312345.1 Rhodothermales bacterium | reverse complement strand
CTTTCACCTTTTTGTACACCGTGGCCTCCCCGTTTCAACACAGACACCCCTCCTGGATGATCGGGCTGCTGCTAGTGCTGGCCCTGCTGCTGCCTGTGCTCGCCATCTTGCAACACCAATGGATCGGGACCCTCAGCCAGGGCGAGCAGGTGCGCATGCGGCGGGCGCTCCATGCCAGCGTGATGCGGTTCAGCGATGATCTGAACAAGATCCTCGAACAGGCCCATACAACGTTCCAGCTCGCGCCCTCCCGCAACGCAGAGCACCTTGCTACTTCACTTGGGGCTCAATACAAAACGTGGCAAGCTACCGCTCCGTACCCGGACCTGATCGCCGTTATCTACCTCGTGCGCAGCGACACCATTAACGGCCCCCGCCTCGTCCGCTTTGATGCCGGGCAAAACAGGTTAACCGAAGTTGCCTGGCCCGACAGCCTTGCGACATGGCGTACGTATTTCTCCTCTACAAACGCCGTGCAAAACCAGATACCGGATGCTGTTACAAGTGAACTTTTCCTGCCCGCCAACCCGACCGGCGTGCCCATCCCCTTGATCGCGCCTTTCGATGCCGAAGATGCCCCACCGACGCCACAGGCTCCCGACCATGTGCTGCTGATCCTCGACACCGCTGTTCTTTACCACACGATACTGCCTGCCCTCACACAGACCCATTTTTCCGAGGACAACACCCTTGCCTACGATGTACTGATCCAGAGCCGCAGTGAGCCGCAGCACCTGGTCTACCGGTCTGCACCCGACCTAACTTTTCGCACCTTCAATACGCCGGATCTGGCTACCGACATCGGGCAATTTCGGTGGATGCACGTCATGACCTACGCAACCGACGAGACGGTGGGCCGCTATGTCTTCATCGTTCACCGCGACTCGTCGCTGGCCGCAATGGCGGTGCGCCTAATAAATCAGGGTCTTGCCGATGACCAGATAACCTTCCTCGATCCCACCTTTGTGGACAGTGACCGCCGTGAAACCCTGCGTCGTTCTGTAACTCCGGCTCCCGGCACTCCGCTTCAACTCGAAGCCGCCCTGGAAACCGAAACAGGCATCCGTGCTCCCGATACAAGCAGCACCGGCAAGGTGTGGAACCTACGCGTGCAGCACCGCGCTGGATCTATTGAAGCAGCGGTTACGAGCATGCGGCGGCGCAATCTAGCGGTGAGCCTGGGGATCTTGCTGATACTCGGGCTGGCAGGCGGCCTGTTCTATCTGTCCTTGCTACGCGCCCGGCGGCTGGCCGAGCAACAGACCGCGTTCGTCGCAGGCGTCTCGCACGAGTTACGCACACCCCTGGCAGTCATCCGCTCTGCTGCCGAAAACCTGGCCGATGGCCTGGTTGAAAACCCGGAGCAGGCCCGGCGCTACGGTCAACTCATCGATACCGAAGGCCGCCGCCTCTCCGAGGTCGTGGAGCAGACCTTGGCGCTGGCAGGCATACAGGGGCCACATGCTACCCTCAACCTGCAACCCGTAGAAATGGCCCCTTTGCTTGATCAGGCCCTCGCACGCTGCCATCGCGATCTCGACGACACCGAGGTGATTCTTGATGTCGCTTCCGACTTGCCACCCGTACAGGCCGATGCAATGGCCCTCGAAGCCGCCCTCTGCAACCTGATTACCAATGCCCACAAATATGGCGATGGTTGGTTGCGGCTGGAGGTGCAAAAGGTAATGAATGGACAAACCTCAGAAATACAGATCACGGTGCGCGACCGGGGTGCCGGGATTCCTGCCCATGAACAGCCGCATCTGTTCGAGCCGTTCTACCGGGGCGCAGCAGCGCGGGCGGCGCAGATTCGCGGTAGTGGCCTCGGCCTGAGTCTGGTCAAGCAAACCGTGGAAGCACACGGCGGGCACGTCAGCATGAAAAGCGCAGCAGGGCAAGGCAGTGCCTTTACGATCCATCTGCCGGTAGCGTCGTCATGACCAGGCGCATCCTCCTCATTGAAGACGAGCCGGGCCTCGTGCTTACCCTCACCGACCGGCTCACCAGCGAGGGCTACCACGTCGAAACTGCTGGCGACGGACCCACGGGCCTCGCCCGCGCCAGCAGTGAGCCATTTGACCTGATCGTGCTGGACGTGATGTTGCCCGGCAAAAACGGCTTCGACGTGTGCCGCGACCTCCGGCAGCAAAACATCGACACGCCCATCCTGATGCTGACGGCGCGGGGGCAGGTGGTGGACAAGGTCGTCGGCCTCAAGCTAGGAGCCGATGATTACCTCACCAAACCCTTCGAGATGATCGAGTTGCTGGCCCGCCTCGAAGCCCT
>DATGCC010000659.1:0-2151 GCA_035312345.1 Rhodothermales bacterium | reverse complement strand
TGCGTGGTCCGTTGTTCAGCCACAGGGTGTGTCGGGGCATCCAGCAATTCGACGCCGACGAGCATACCGGCCAGGAGCGTGATAGACATAACCGACGCCACCATCGCAAATGTCCCGAGCCGAGTGACGACTTCTGCAAAGAAGGGCGGCTGCGTGCGCATCATCTCGGTAGCGAGCCTGCGACGCATGCGCTGTCGTACATCTTCGGAAGCGGGCATCTGGCAGCCATGATGGCACAGCAGCGAGCGCGTCCGGCGTAGATGAGCTACTTGACGGGCCAGCGCAGGGTCGGTGCTGAGATATTCCTCGAAGGCACGGCAGGCAGCAGGGTCCATGGTGCCATCGACGTACTCACACATAAACTCGTCGAGCCAGGAGCACGAGCAGTCGCCTTCTCCTGTACAGTGGTATCCGTCTGGCATAGGCGGAAGCTAGATCTACGGAAAGGTGACGAAAATAACAAGCAGCGTCAGCAACGGTATGTCCTGTGCTTTATAGAGTTCCCTGTTGCGCCTCAGATCGTCAATCTTAATTATTCCTTGTTTCCAAACCAGACTGCCACCACCCGCCGATCCTGAGGTATCAGGTTGGCCAGTTTACCAGGTTACAGGTTTTTCTTTCTCTCGTATTTAAAAAAGTTGCGGACGGGCACGGGAGCCATTCCTTCGGGTGCCAAAGATGAGGAGTAGCACTAGCTTCTCTCTTTCTCCCTTTCACCCTTTCTCCCTGTCCTACTTCTTACCCGACAGCGCGCAACGGCGCAGCACGGGCGGCTTGTGGTATAAGCCGTCGTAGCAACAGCAACAACACCAGCCGTTCGTCGCGGCTCGATCCGCCTTTTAACTCATAATCGGCAGCCAGCAGCGCAGCAAAAGCCTGCTCGATGGCAGCCGTCGGAAAGCGGCGTAGGCTGAAAATATATTCCTTGATAAAGAACGGCGAGATGCCCACCCGGCTTGCCATCTCCCGTTCGGGCAATCCTTGCTGCTGGCACGCGGCCAGCTTCCATAGCTTGGTAATGTAGCCCGTCAGCACCGAGACGATCATCAGCGCCTCACCGCGCGTGTTGGAGGCCTGTCCGAGGAGCCGATCCGTAATACGCACCGCGTCACCGTAGCGGCCCTCGCCGATGGCTTTCTGCAACTCAAAGACATTGAACTCGCGCGTCTGACCGCTGGCGCTGACCACATCATCGCCCGTGAGGGTTTTGCGCCCGCCTGCATACGTGATCAGCTTTTCGATTTCGGTGGTAGCCGCCTGCAAGGACGTGCCCACATAGTCGGCCAGCATCTGCACGGCCTGCGGCTCGATCCGGTAGCCGAGGTTCTTGACGCGCTGCTGAATCCAGCCCGGCATTTTGTTATCGTAGAGCGGCTTGAACTCGCCCCACGCGGCGTGCTGCTTCAGCGCCCGGTACGGATGCATCGACAGGTTGGGCTTGGTGCTGCACAGCAGAAGCACCACTGCCGTCGGGTTGGGCTGCTCCGCGTAGGAGGTGAAGAGGCGGTTGTCTTTCAGCTGCTCAAAGTTGCGCACCACCACCACACGCCGCTCGGCCATCATCGGGTAGCCCGCACAGAGCGCCAGCACGGCCTGCGCTTCGGCGTCTTGCCCATAGACCAGATCGAAGTTAAAGTCCCGCTCGTGCGGGGCCAGCGCGTGCTCGATCAGCACCTGCTGCAACTCGTCCATCAGAAACGTCTCGTCACCATACAGAAAATAGAGCGGCTTGAAGTTCCGATGGCGGAAAGCAGTGTCGAGCTGTTCATAGGAGAGGCCGGTCTTAGCCATTGGTTTAGAGCAGGGCAGAGGAGAAAAAAGTCATCAGTTATCAGTGAAAAACCGAAAACTGATACCTGAAAATCAAGCTTACTTCGGTAGATCCCTGGAGCGGTCGGTGAGGTTGGTTTCGTGAAGCCGGTAGCCGATGGTGCGCAGCAGATCTGCATCGTGCTGGGTGAGGTAATGGGCCACGGCATAGACATCGTAGTGCTCCGCATCAAAAAGGCCGGTACGATGCCAGTCATCCGGCGGCAGCGCACGGAGCCAGTCCACAAGTGCCCGGCGGGCTGCCTGCACCTGTTCCAGGATGGCATCGATAGCCTGCGCGTTCCAATCTTTCTGTGCGATCACCTCGTCTTCGTCCACCGG
>DATGCC010000658.1:0-7134 GCA_035312345.1 Rhodothermales bacterium | reverse complement strand
GACCTCGACAAGGAAACCGTCGATTTCCAGGAGAACTTCGATGGCTCGCTCGAAGAACCGACCGTGATGCCCGCATCCTACCCTGGTCTGCTGGTCAACGGTGGCGACGGCATCGCGGTGGGCATGGCGACGAAGATCCCGCCGCACAACATCGGCGAGGTTATCGACGCTACCATTGCGTATATCGACGATCCGACCATCGATACGAAGGGCCTGATTGAGCACCTGCCCGCACCGGATTTCCCGACGGGTGGTATCATTTACGGCCACGGCGGTGTGTATCAGGCGTATGAGACAGGCCGGGGCCGCGTCATCATGCGGGCCAAGTTCCACGAGGAAGAGTTGCGCGGCACCCGCCTCGCGCTCATCATCACGGAGATTCCGTATCAGGTCAACAAAAGCACGCTGATCGAGAAGATTGCGTACCTGGCGCGGGAGAAACGCATAGAAGGCATCAGCGACCTACGCGACGAGAGCGACCGCGACGGCATGCGCATCGTCATCGAACTGAAGCGCGACGCGGTGCCGCTGGTGGTGCAGAACCAACTCTACAAGTACACCCAGTGCCAGCAGACCTTCGGCGTCAACATCGTGGCGCTCGTCAAAGGACGCCCCCGCACGCTGACGCTCAAAGAATGCATCAAGTATTACGTCGAGCACCGGCATGAGGTCGTCGTGCGGCGCACGCAGTACTTGTTGCGTAAGGCCGAGGAACGCGCCCATATCCTGGAAGGCTTGACGATTGCGCTCGACCACCTCGACGCCGTGATCAGCATCATCCGGCATTCAGAAGATACCGATGCCGCCAAACGCAACCTGATGGCGGGCGTCTATCCCAGCAAGCTTACAGCGGCACAGCGTGAACGCCTCGGCCTCCCTCAGCAAGCGCCTGGCCTTGCCAACCACGGACGGGAAACCTGGCTCTCGGAAGCGCAGACTGACGCTATCCTGGCCCTGCGTCTCAGCCGCCTGACGGGAATGGAGCGGCAGAAAATCGAGTCAGAGTACCGCGACATTCTGCAAGAGATTGAGCGCTTGCAAAGCATCCTTAGCAACGAGCAGTTGCGGATGCAGATCATCAAAGATGAACTGCGCGAGATCCAGAGTAAATACACCGACGAGCGCCGCACCGAGATCGACTACATGGGCGGTGGCGACATCATCATCGAGGACCTGATCGAGGACGAGCAGGTCGTCGTGACGATTTCGCACCAGGGCCTCATCAAGCGCACCGCAACGGCCGAATACCGCCAGCAGGGGCGCGGCGGCGTGGGGATGCGCGGCGGTGGCCTCCGCGACGAGGATTATCTGGAACACCTCTTCGTTTCGCGCAACCACGACTATCTGCTCTTCTTCACTGACGCCGGGCAGTGCTACTGGCTGCGTGTCTTCGAAATCCCCGAAGGCACACGCATTGCGAAAGGCCGCTCTATCCGCAACCTGATTCAGATCTCGCCGGACGACCGCGTGCGTGCCGTGCTGGCTGTTCGCAAAGAAGATTTCCTGGACGAAGACTTCCTCAACAGCCATTACGTACTTATGGCGACGCGGCAAGGTCAGGTTAAGAAAACCACACTCGAAGCGTTCAGCCGCCCCCGCGTTGATGGCATCATCGCCATTGACATTGTGGAAGGCGACGAACTGCTGGAAGCCCATCTGACCGATGGCACCGCCCATGTGATGATCGCCTCCTCCGGCGGACGCGCTATCCGGTTCCAGGAGAGCGACACGCGCCCGATGGGCCGTAATACACGGGGCGTGCGAGGTATCAACCTGAAAGGCGACGAGCAGGCTGTTGGCATGGTGGTGGTGAGCGAAGACGAGGACAAATGCCTCCTTACCATCAGCGCCAATGGCTACGGCAAGCGTACCACGCTCAACGAGGAGGATAGTAACCGCAGCTACCCGATCCAGAATCGCGGTGGCAAAGGCGTCATCACGATGAAGACGACCAAAAAGACCGGCCCGCTCGTCACGATCAAAGGCGTCGAGGAAACCGATGACCTGATGATCGTCACCGAGAACGGCATTCTAATCCGCACCCACGTAGACGGCATTTCAACAATGGGCCGTAACACCTCTGGCGTGCGCGTCATCAACCTCAAGAATAACGACGCCATCGCCGATGTGACCCGCGTGGTGACCGAAGAGGATGAAGCCGACGAAGTAGCCTCCTCGGAAACCGACATCGAGACCAGCACCAACGGCGAAGCAGTTGAGGAATCAACCTCGGAAGCGGCCTGATCGATTTTTGATTTTGGAATTGCGATTTTCGATTGACGACGGCCTTATCCTTCCCGGTGCGCCGCCTCGGGGCTGAAGGCGGGTGTGCAGACGGCCCAGTATTCGGCCTCGTCCTCGAAAGGATTGCTATAGCGAATGCGCTCGCCCGCCTCAACCAACACCGTCTCCCCTGCCGCTACATCGGTTACGACACCGCTGTGCTCCACACGCAAGGTACCGCGCAGCACAATGGTCACTTCGTCGAAGTCGGGCGTCTGAAACGGTTCGTCCCACCCTGGTGGCGCAATCATGTGCGCCACACTCACCGACGCCGTATCCGTATGAACCCGTCCGACATACTCTTCGATGAGCTTACTGCCGAGCACGGGAATACGCGTAGGCTGGGAGACTTTTTTGACCATTTTGGTTGGATTTCTGATTTTTGATTAGGATGCCAATACGAACCAATCGAAAATCGGCAATCCAAAATCAAAAATCGCCTCATCCGTCCGTCAGTGCGTCACGAAGCCCCGTGTTGCTATAGGGCTTATACTCCTTCTCGATGGCCTTGACAGATTGCGTGAGCAGATCCACGCCCTGGTCAATGTGGGCCTCGCTGATGGTCAAGGGTGAGCGGAAGCGAATGGAGCGCGTGCCGCAGCCGAGAATGATGAGGCCATCGTCGTAGCACTTCTGGAGCACGCGGTTGCGAAATTCTTTGCTCGGCAGGTCGAAGGCGCACATCAGCCCGCGCCCCCGCACGTTACTCACCGATGGACACTGCGCCGCGATGCCGTGCAGACGCTCCTTCAAATGGGCTCCCACCGTGCCTGCATGCTCAACGAGGGTGTCCTCCTCAATCACTTCCATGATCTTGTCGAAGCGTACCATATCGACGAGGTTGCCGCCCCAGGTGGAGTTGATGCGGCTGGGCACCTGGAAAACGTGGTCTTCAACCTCGTCAAGCCGACGCCCGGCAAGGATGCCACAGACCTGCGTTTTCTTGCCAAACGAGATGATGTCTGGCTCCACGCCGATGGCCTGATGCGCCCAGAACGAGCCCGTGATGCCGACGCCCGTCTGCACCTCGTCGAAGATGAGCAGGGCGTCGTTTTCGAGGCAGAGGTCCTTGAGCGCCTGCAAAAACTCGCGGCGGAAATGGTTGTCGCCGCCTTCGCCCTGGATCGGCTCGATGATGATGCAGGCGATCTCGTCGGCGCTCTTGTGGAAGTAATGCTTGGCCTGGGTCAGCGAGAGTTGCTCGCGCTTCTCGACCTCTTCCAGATGCTCTTCGAGCGGGAAGGTGATCTTCGGATTGGAGATGCGCGGCCAGTCGAAGATCGGAAAGTACATCGTCTTCCGGGGATCCGCCGTGTTGGTGAGCGAGAGCGTGTAGCCACTGCGCCCATGGAACGACTGGTCGAAATGCATCACCTGATGCCCAACCTCACGCCGGTAGCCTTTGAGGAAGTTCTTGCGCACCTTCCAGTCAAACGCTGTCTTGAGGGCATTCTCCACAGCCAACGCCCCGCCAGAGATGAAAAACGCATACGGCAGATAGTCCGGCATCGCCACACGCTCGAACGTCTTGAGAAACCGCGCCATGTGAACGGTGCGGATGTCCGAGTTGGTGATCTTGTTGAGCGCGGCCTCCTGCAAGCGTTCCAGAAATGCCGCATCGTCTGTCAACTTGGGATGGTTCATCCCGAGCGCATTGGACGCATAGAATCCGAAGAAATCCAGGTAGCGCTTGCCATCCACCTCATCGTAAAACTCGACGCCGTTGCTGTCTACTACGTCGAGCACCAGCGGCATCATGCCTTTGGCGTTCATGTGTTCGAGGAAGATGCCTTCTACTTCTTCGGGCCGAATGGCTTTGTCTGAAACTGCTTCCATAGAGGTGTCTGTTGGTTGTGTTGCGTAAGGAGGACATGCGATAGCTCAAGGGGTGCAAGATATATAATTTCGGCACGCAACGGTACCCCACGCGCCAATTCTCAGAAATCTTATACGATCTTCAGACTTGGGAAACCTGCCACGCGGGTTGGATCATTTGCCAACGCCCACGGGTTGCTGTATCCCCAAATAAAGGAGCCTCTTTTTCACTCCTGCTGAATTCGAAAGCACATGCCTGACTCCAAGATACAGGATACCCCGAAGCGCCGTCCGTTGAACCCTGGCGAGATCACCCTCAAGAGCGCGCCCAAAGAGCCGCTTGTTTCGACGGGCGATGGCGATGGGGGTTTCTTTGAACTGCCTGTCGTGGAGACCCCGCAGGTCGCCAACACGCGCGGCAAACGACCCGAGTGGCTCCGCGTGAAGCTGCCCTATGGTGAGACGTACAAGAACGTCTCGACCATTATCGACGAGCACAACCTGCACACCGTCTGCCAGAGCGCCCGCTGCCCGAACATGGGCGAGTGCTGGACAGCAGGCACGGCGACGTTCATGATCCTCGGTAACGTCTGCACTCGCTCGTGCGGCTTCTGCGCCGTGCTGACCGGCCGCCCCGACGCGGGCCTCGACTGGGACGAGCCGAACCGCGTGGCCGAAGCGGTCAAGCTAATGGGCCTCAAGCACGCCGTCGTCACCTCCGTCAACCGCGACGAACGCAAGGACGGCGGTGCTCCGATCTTCGCCGAAACAATTCGTAAGATCCGCGAAGAACAGCCCGGCTGTACCATCGAAGTGCTGATCCCCGACTTCCGGGGCCTCTGGGATGCGCTTCAAATCGTGATTGACGCCCGGCCCGAAATCATGAACCACAACGTGGAGACGGTGCCGCGCCTCTACCGCCGCGTGCGCCCGCAGGCCAACTACGAGCGCTCTCTCGAAGTCCTGCAACGCTCAAAGGACCAGGGCCTCCGCACCAAGAGCGGCATCATGGTCGGCCTCGGCGAGACGCAGGACGAAGTGCTCGCCCTGATGGATGATTTCGTAGAGATCGGTCTGGACGTGATGACCATCGGCCAGTACCTCCAGCCAACGAAGATGCACCTGCCTGTCGAGGACTTCATCCACCCGGACGTGTTCAACTGGTACAAAGAGGTCGGCGAGGCCAAAGGGATCGAGCACGTAGAGAGCGGCCCGCTGGTGCGCTCCTCTTACCACGCCGAGCGGCACGTATAGCTGCAAAATAGAACAGGAATGTTTCAGCAGACCTCCGTGCTGGTGCCGTAGATTTGCTCCCATAGCAATCGGCGCTCCATACATGCGCCCCCTATCCATCTACGGAGTTCATCATGGCTGAAAATACCAATGCGGGCGGCACAGGCAATACCGCCATCGTCGCCATCGTCGTGCTCGTCATCATTTTGCTCCTCGGCTTTTTTATCTTCTACGGCCCAACGGCCGAAGAGGAAGTCGCTGAGCCAGACATCGAACTCAACGTCGGCGATGACGAGGAGGGCGACAGCGGCGATACAGGGGACAGCAGCGACGATGGCGGTAGCGACGACGGCAGCAACTGATCTCTTCTCGTCGAACACCATAAAGCCTGCACGAACTTGGTATCGTGTGGGCTTTATGCTTGAACCTGCGCTAGAAAGAATCGATGGGCGATAGAAACACTTTAGCAGGTCATTGCGAGGGACGAAGCCATCTCGTGAAATCCGGCGTATTGCCCTGAAAATGAGATGGACGCGCTCGCTCGCAATGACAATCCAGGATAACACACAACTTGGGTTATGCTATTCCGGCGTGGCCGAGAAGTCCGGCACCGACCTCGCATCGGCCTCAGCTTGACTGGTAGCCACACCATTGGCTCTGATATCCTCAATCAGCCATTCCATCTCCTTAATCTCTTTGCGCTGCGCCTCAAGAATCTTGTCGGCCAACTCGCGCACGCGGAGGTCTTCGATCTGGGCGCGTTCGCTGGTCAGGATCGCGATGGAGTGGTGCGGGATCATGCCTTCCATATAGTCCACATCGCTCACCGTAATCTGGCTTCGCACCAGCCCTATCGCGGATGCCAGCAGCAAAGCCGCGCCGATGAAAATGGCGATGTTGGCCTTGCTGTTCTTGTACATCCCCAGCATGAAGCCCAGCATGATCGCCATCATCGCGCCGCCCATGATGAGCGTCATGAACAGCCGCGTTTCGCTGAACCAGGCATGGTCGAGGATCTGGTAGGAATGCACGTACATCAAGATGAACATGGCGACCATGGAGGTCCCGATCATTGCAAAAAACTTCGCGTAACTGCCGTGGTGGCCTTGCTGGTTTTCTTTTTTATCGCGTGCTTGGTTCATCGTGTTGTTCATCCTTTTCTGTTTGGTAGAAGATTTACGCAGAAGCGCTCCCAACGGGAATAGGCTATCCCAAACCGCAGCAGCTTTGCATGTAGCTCCCTGACAATACCCCAAACTGAAAGTGGTTTATCCACATCAAAGATGAGATAGGCGGCAATATTACGCCTTTCTCAAATGAACCAAAGCATTGTTGCAAGTCTGTACCAATGACCAAGCTCAAGCTAAATCCTTTTCAACAAATATCGCAGACTAGTTCTTATTGTTAGTAACCCAATCACGAATAAAATCGATGTATTCAGGGACTGGCATCATGTTCAAATCATCGTCTGTAAAGCCTTCCTGTTTTCGAGCATTGTAGAAATCTAGAGCAAAATCTGTGAAACGATACCAGATAATATAGGACTTACGCAAATGAGTGGTCTAGGCTCATGGAGCCTGAGATCGGCTAACCCGTTCCATAGAGACTATGAGTTACTGCACCAAACGATTCACCCGACTTGACTACTGCCAGTTCCTCGTCTCTGCCCAGGTCAACTGCGCGATCACCCACTTCGCCGATCACGCCAAGAAGTGGAGCCACGACACCATCAACCGATACCTCAAGGGCGAGAAGATCACCCCCCGCCTCATCTGGGAGAAAGTCGAAGATCAGATCGAGCCG
>DATGCC010000657.1:0-3310 GCA_035312345.1 Rhodothermales bacterium | reverse complement strand
CGGGAGATAATCAGCGGCATCGGTCGAGAACTTCAACGTCGCGCCTTCCGACACATGAAGCGCCACATTCGAGCGAAGGTGAACTGGCCCGGTTAGAAATACACCAGCCGGAATGATGACACGCCCACCGCCCGCTGCATGGCAGGCATCAACGGCTTGCCGAATCGCTTCTGTCGCCTTCACCTCCCCCCCTTCAACGGCTCCAAAATCCGTGACCGGGAAGTCACGCGCAGCGAACGTCGGTGGATTGATGCGGGCAAGAATCTCTGGCACGCGGCTCCAGGCATCCGCATCCGTGACGTTTGCTTCGGGTGGGCGCTCCGTCCCACATCCGGCGACGAGGCCTGGCAGAATGAGAAATCCGCCTGCGCTGGCAGCGCACTGTTTGACAAACTGGCGACGTGTGGTTTGACGAGGCATAGACTTGAGGCTGCGATTAAAGATGTAGGACTTTCGATTCGGTTACTTTCAGTGTCACCCTGAAACGAGTTCAGGGTGACACAATTACTTTGAGAAAGCAAAAGTCCTAAGATGGTTGAGATTTTCAAAACGGCGAATCTACGTTCTCTCTCCCCTGGCGGGAGAGAGACAGAGTGAGGGAGGATTCATCAGGAACAAGATCACCCTCACCCTGGCCCTCTCCCATCAAGGGAGAGGGAACGCAAATGGCATTGCTATGCCAGCATGAACGCATAGAAAAAACCGCAACCATCTCAGTGGGCAACGACAACCTGCTGCGTCAGAGCCTGCTCTCCCGAACGCATCCGAAGGAAATAGACCCCGGACGCAAGCTCCGACGCATCGACAGAGATAGCGTAGGAACCCGGCACCCGAATCCCTTCTGCTAGCGTACGCAGCCGTTGACCAAGCACATTGAAAAGCTCAATCTGAACTTCAGCGGCCTCGGCCATCTCATAGCGAACCGTTGCTACGGTGCGGATCGGATTCGGGAAGCTTGGATGGAGGACAAAGCTGGGCAAATCCGGCACCGATTCGGTCGCAATGGTGGTGGGATCGATAGCAGAGCCTGCGAGGGTCACAGCTTGAAGAAGGACGTATTTGCCCGCACTCGTTGATCCGCCATCAAGGTACGGATACACCCGGAAGTACAGCGAGTCGCCTTCCTCTACGGCTACGTCGAGGTCATAGGAGAAATGGCCAAGTTGGCTTCGCGGAATGTCCAGGTTCGCTTCCAGCACCACGGCGTCGGAGAAATCCGGGTCCGTGTCGTAATACAGGCTTGCCATCATATTATCCGTCCCATGCGAGCCAAGGTAGAGTGCGATCGAGTCGGCATCGAAGGCATCGCCCGCATCGGCGGCTGCGGCAAACTCGATGTAGCGCTCCGGGTTGGGCTCCATCTCGTCAGGCCAGTTGGCGTCGAGCCACCACCGCTGGATGGCTCAGAGCGGGCCGGGGCCGGGGTCGGAGCCGTCGGCGTAGTTGCGGATCATGATGCCCGCGCTGCGCACCGGGGCACCGCCGAGGTTGTCGCCAGTCGCGGTAACGGACGTCGTGTCCGCCTCCGTTAGCGACCAGTAGACGCCTTCAACGGCTGGCGGCGGAGCTACGACAGAGCCTGCGAGGGTCACAGCTTGAAGAAGTACATATTTGCCCGCACTCGTTGACCCGCCCTCGAGGTACGGATACACCCGGAAGTATAGCGAGTCGCCTTCCTCTACGGCTACGTCAAGCTCGTAGACGAAGTAGCCAAACTCGGTTCGAGGAACATCAAGATGCTCTTCCAACACAACCGAATCCGAGAAGGCTGGGTCCGTCGAATAGTACAGACTCGCCATCATGTTGCCCGTCCCATGCGAGCCAAGGTAGAGTGAGATCGAGTCGGCATCGAAGGCATAACCTGCATCGGCGGCTGCGGCAAATTCGATGTAGCGCTCCGGGTTGGGCTCCATCTCGTCGGGCCAGTTGGCGTCGAGCCACCACCGCTGGATGGCTCCGAGCGGGCCGGGACCGGGATCAGAGTCGTCGGCGTAGTTGCGGATCATGATACCCGTGCCGCGTACCGGAGCACCGCCAAGGTTGTCACTGGCAGAGGTGACAGAGGTGGTGTCTGCTTCTGTCAGCGACCAATACACGCCTTCTGCTGCTGGTGGATCGCCCATCGTGCCGGTACCCGATATGGTAACATCCTGAAGAAAGAGATAGCGCCCGGTACTTGCGTTGCCACCCCCAAGCCAGGGATAGACGCGGAAGTAGAGCGAGTCGCCTTCCGCCAGGGTTGCGTCAATCATGTAGCTAAAATTCCCCACAGCCTCGCGGGAGACGGAGATATCCCCTTCGAGCAACATAGGGGCCGCAAAAGCGGGATCGGTGTCGTAGAACAAGTTGGCCTGCATCTCGCCAGTCCCTCCAGCATTCAGAATGAGCAAGATGTCCGTGATCGTCAGGGTGGCACCGGCCTGTGGCGTTACCACAAACTCGATGTAGCGATCCGGGTCGGGAGTGGACTCTACGGGCCACTCGTTCCCACCGAGCCACCAGCGCTGGAAAGGTCCAAGTGGGCCTTCAGAATCATCCTGAAGTGTGCCACTGTAGCTGCGGACTTCTAGTTCGCTGGAGCGTACAGCTATACCCGTGGCCACACCGGTCGTAGACGTGACGGCTGTTCCCTCTGCCTCGGTAAGCGCCCAGTTCACAGATGCTTCTTCCTGGGCTTGCGCAGGCAACGTAGCCAGCAGGACAGCGAGGAGTGCAAGTAGTAGACGTTGAGGTTTCATAGGACATCAGGGGGTTGGTTTTTTGATATTCGCACAACACAGCAGGCCTTCCACTCGGTGCGCTGCAGGCAAGCGCCATCCACCCACGCCGGGAGCGCTTCCGAGCAAGATGACGTTGCATCGTTTCATGGGTAATGGGAAAGCAGTTGATTTATCTTTCGACGCGTCCAGAGCCACCGCCCGCCGCTAGTTTCTCGACCTCCTCGCGTCTGACGAGGTTGAAGTCGCCGGGAATGGTTTGCTTCAGGCAGGAGGCAGCCACGGCAAATTCCAGGGCATCGCGTGTGTCGTTTTGCTGCAACAGGTCCGCGATGAGCCCGCTTGCAAAAGCGTCGCCGCCACCAACGTGATCCACCAACTGGATTTCGTAGCGCTGCGAATGGTAGGCATCCCGGCAATCGCGGTCGTCGAGCAGCACCGCGCTCCAGCCGTTAATCGAGGCCGAAAAGCTCTCGCGCAGGGTGAAGCCGACGGCTTGAAATCCATACTTGTCTTTGAGCGTCCGGGCCAACTCGGCGTAGGCGTCTTCTTCCAGGTGGGCCGCCTCCACATCGGTTGCGCCCGCTTTCAGG
>DATGCC010000656.1:0-6835 GCA_035312345.1 Rhodothermales bacterium | reverse complement strand
CGCCGTATCCGCATCGTACGTGCGTGCGCCTGCCTTACTATTGCCTGTGGCAATCTCCTCAAGCAGCCCCTGGATCTCTGTGTCGGCAGCGAAGCGTTCGGCTTTTTCTTTCAGGATCAGATACGTCCGCATGCAGCCTCGGGCGAAGGCTTTGACATCCTCATAGTCGGCGGTGCGATAGGCGTGCGCGTCGAAATGGAGTGGCCCGTCGTAGCCCACCTCTTCGAGGAACTTCACGAGGAAGAAGGCCGACTTCAGGTTGTGCGCGCCGAAGCGGAAGTCCTGGTCATAGCGCCCGAAAGCCTGGTCGTTGAGGTCGATGTGGAACAGCTTGCCCGCTTCCCATGCCTGCGCCACCGCGTGCGTAAAGTTGAGGCCCGACATGTGCTCGTGCGCGACCTCCGGGTTGACGCCCACCATCTCCGGATCGCCCAGTGTCTCGATGAAAGCCAGCATCGCGCCGACGGTGGGCAGGAAAATATCGCCGCGTGGCTCGTTGGGCTTGGGTTCCAGCGCAAAGCGGAGGTCGTAACCCTGATCCTTCACATAGTCCGAGAGAAAATTGAGCGCTTCGCGGAACCACTTCAGCGCATCAAGGGGCTTCTTGCCCGCATCGGTTTCCGTCCCCTCGCGCCCACCCCAGAAGACATATACTTTGGCGCCCACCTCCACACCGAGGTCGATAGCATGCATCGTTTTGTGCAGGGCATAGGCGCGCACATCCGGGTCATTACTCGTGAATGCCCCATCGCGGAAAGCCGGGTCAGTGAACAGGTTGGTCGTCGCCATTGGCACAACAAGACCCGTGTCGCCCAGCGCCTGCTTGAACTCAGCGACGATGTGGTCGCGTTTGGCGGGCGTCGCGTCGATAGGCACGAGGTCGTTGTCGTGAAAGTTGACGCCATAGGCCCCTACATCGGCCAGCAGGTGGACGAGTTCAGCAGGCGTGCGTGCGGCCCGAACGGGTTCGCCAAAGGGGTCTCGCCCCACATTGCCGACCGTCCACAGGCCGAAGGTGAAACGATGCTCGGGGGAAGGTTGATACGCTGAAGACATAGCTTAGAAGTACGAAGGGGGACGGATGTAAGGGATGCTAATCTACAATAAGCTATGGGTTAATGTCCTGCCGCCTCTGGAAGTTCGTTCCGCATACCCAGATGGATGGCATAGGCGTTTTTGATGGCGGCAGAAATGGCTCCCTCAATCCAGCGACGCCCCCGCCGGTCACAGGCATCGTTGGCAAACCACAGCCGATGGACAGGCCGGACGATGTCATCATAAAACTCACTACACATCTCGTGTGGGCGGAAAAGCGGACCAATGCCTCCGGCGTAGGGATCCAGCGCCCAGTCATGCGAGATGCCAAACTCGAAAGTCTCACGCGCCTCGGGATGGATCTTGATCAGATCCTGCAACGCCTGCGCGATGCGCTGTTCTTCGGAAAGCATGCTGTACGCCATGCTGTCCTGCCCCCACGCATACGACGCAATCAGCACGCCTTTGTCGATGTCATAATTCTGCCCTGCCGGCGTGTAAACGACGTTGCGGATCGCCAGATCGGTGACGGTGAGACCATGCGTGATGGCGTAGTCGTCCTGCCACCAGCGGCGGCTGAACTGCATAAAAATCTTGTGCGCCCGCCCGTAATACACATTACGGATCGTGTACCACTTGTTCATATCCAGCCCCGTGATCTCCATGTGGCGGAGCAGGTTGAACGGAATGGTGAGGATGCACTCGTCGGCGGTGACACTCTGCATCGTGCCCACCGCATCGCGGAAATGGACAACGACCTCATCTGGATGCTGATCAATGGCCTGCACCTCGGCCCCCAGGCGCACCTGGTTCATCAGCAATGGCATGAAGGCATTCGGCAGCGCGTCGGCTCCGTTTTCGATGTACACCAGATCGCCAAACACATCTTCGTGATAGTGCGCAAACCATTCGACGAGCGAAAAATGATAGCGTCCTTCCAGGTTGAGCAGCGGCCCGATCATCGCCCGTCCCTGTTCGCTGACGCCGCGCTCAATCAGGTAGTTGAGCACCGAGTAATGGTCGTACTCCTCCAGCATCCGTTCCCACCCACCGTCTTCTTCGATCAGGTCGAGCAGGGGCTGCATGACTTCTTTCAGCAGTTCGTGCGGCAGTTTATTTTGCTCCTTCTCCGGCAGCTTGAAATCGAAACTGGCGGCATTGAATTCGCTCCGCCGCACCCGCGTCCCGTCGAGGTAGATAAACGTGTCGGCGTCGAACATGGCAAAGGGAGCCGTCTTCAGCTTGAAGCGGTCGTGGATAAGATATTGCCCGAGTTTGTGCTGTTTGGGAAAGCGCATGGCTCCCATCTCGCCATACATCCCTCCGGCAAATCCGCGATAGGTGAAGATACGCCCGCCCAGCCGGTTGCGCGCCTCCAGTAATTGCACGCTATGCCCCGCCTCTTTCAGCAGCATCGCCGCTACCAGCCCGGCGATCCCCGCTCCAACGACGACGATTCTTTTGGGCGGCGACCCTGTCTCGGGCAGTCCATCGCGAAGGGTTTGAAGCAAGTCAATAGCATCCATGGCACGTTTCTCAGGGGAGGGTGAATGGGTTTCGAATCTGATCCAATCTTGTGCTTGCAGCAGCCTAAATGCTCTCTAAGATAAGATGCTTTTCATTTATTGCAGCACTTGTTTTATAGCGCGGACACATGCTGCGGGATCAAGGCACCAACGCACATAAGATACAGGGACTACGGCTAGCCCGCCCCGCATAAACATACGATAGCGCTCTAGCGAAAAAGATTCTTCAAACGGTCCCGGATATCCAACGAGATCAATACCGCAGCGTTGCCCGTCTTTCTGCACCACAATATCCATCTCCATGCCAGCCACTGGAAAGGCAAGGTACGTTTCCATGCTATCCTCCAGAGCCGCAACCACCTCTCGGGCGAACGCATCTTTCACAGTTGATAGCTCTTCGCCCACACCATATTCTGCTTGCCGATTGATATAACCCAGATAGGCTTGCAGCAAAGAGCCATGGGATAAGGTTGAGGAATCCACAGAAAGATAGATGTACTGCTTTGTTCGTGCCCGGGTAACAGCGACATTGAAGACATCGGGGCGTTCTAGAAAACGCAATGCTGCGGTATGTGTATCTTCGTCTATAACCAGGGAAAGAAACATGACATCGCGCTCTTCGCCTTGAAAGGTGTGGGCCGTACCGACCATCACGCGGTGCTTCTCGACGGTCTCCGAGGGCAAAATTTCGCCAAGCCGTTCAGCCAATCCATCTACCTGACTTCTGAAAGGAGACAAGACCCCGATAGACGACGATGCAACTGGGGACCTCCCCGCCTCAGCGGATACCAGGGCCAATATGTCTTCTAGCAAACGATCGGCCTCTTCCACATTGACACCCTGCGCATCGCGCCTGCCCTCACATTGCCGTAAGATGATTCCAGGTGGCTGTGCCAGGCTGGGCCGCGCGGTCATGAGGCGCAACGTATTCCCATAAAAATGCTCATTGCTGAAGCCAATAATTTTGGGTACGCTGCGATAATGTTCGTTCAAAAAGACCACCTGCTCCTGGGTATCCATCCGTTCGTCGAACAGGTCCAGAATGCTGTGTGTGCGATAATCATAGAAGCGGGCTTCTTCCTGATCCATACCATGTTTATCGGCCAGAACCTGCTGCCGACTCCGCGAAAGAAACGAGATATGACGAAGCTGCTCCGGATCGCCTACGATAACGGCACGACGGGCCCGCTGCAAGATTGGCAAACAACTCGCTACGTCACACTGCGTCGCTTCGTCAATAATCGCAAGGTCAAACAAGCCATCTCGCAACGGCAACACCTCCGAGACATCAGCCATGTTAACCAACCATACCGGAAGAGCTTTCAAGAGGATTTTAAAATCGATCTCACTAAACAGCGCATCCTGCCGACCACTCGTTCGCGCACGAATCGCCTTGGAGAACGTAACGAGTGCCTTCCGATGGGTCTGCAGAATATCAGCCAGCCGCCGCCTGCGGTACATCCCGATATAGTCTCTAGTATGACCAATCCGATTCCGTAGCGCCTCATCCAGGCGGTTCATGGACACCCACAGGGGCTCGGTTCGTTGCGCACGCCAGCGCAACCACCGGACCCGCATGCGATTCAGCACTCCGGCACTGGAATGGGCAAGTAGACGTCCCCAGGCGCGCTCCTGCTCCATGCGTACACCCAGCCGCTCTTCCATGCTGGCGATGTCTCGTTCTAGCCGTCTCAAGTCGCGTACTTCCTGGCGAACCCTGTGTGTTGGCATGGCATCTGTGGTATGCAGCCCGCTCAGTAATTGGCGCAGGTAGGCTTTCAACTCGCGCAGATAGGTGCGTCGTCCTCCTCTCACCACACATCCCTTGATACCCAACTGGCGCTCAATCTTATCGCCGATGACATCAACAGCATGGTTCATCTTCGATGCAACCAGCACCGTCTCTCCCCGGCTGATATGTTCCACGGCAAGGGCCGCAATCGTATACGATTTTCCTGTCCCTGGTGGCCCGATCACTACCGAAGCTGGGTGGCGGGTGGCAACATGGAGAATACGCTCCTGGGAAGCACTTAGTATCGCCGGAACATGCCCCCCACTAGAAGATGCTGATACTGCGGACGCGACTTGTTGCCCAAGCAGCACCGCTACCGGAGGCGATGTGGTTTCGGCCTCCGCCATGGATTCCAACTCACTCAACACACCCCGCGTTGCTCTTGACCGAGACACCAACAACACGGACGAGGCAGATACGATTTGCAGTAATCCGTCTTGCTGTTTTGCCTTCTTTAAAACCTGCCGGAGACCATGCTCGGAGAGCAGCGCCGGATAATCAAGCAACGTCGGTGCCTGTACGTGTGGAATGAATCGTTCTACCAAATCTTTGATCTCCGCTACTTCGTCGAAGCGCAGGTTGCCCGGCTCGATGATTTGCCAGATAGCCTCTGCCAGATCGGGTCCGTCTTCAATCCCACACAGTCTACCCAGCACCTCAGCGTTTAAACGCAGGTCTGTCAAATCGGGCTCAACAAATAGAAAAGGCGCATCTTCGATGAGGCGTGCGGGGAACAAGAGTAAGGGTGCACAGACCATCCGAGGCCGCTTTATCACTCCCTCATCATCCTCCGAGGCAAAACGACCTACTACGAATAGCGATGCATAAAGTAGCTCTTTCTCTCTCAAGTAAAGCTGCGTATCCTGACGGAGCTTTTTCCCCTCCTCTGGATCAATCGGAAGCCGAGAAAGATCACCCGTGAGCACTTCTTCACGATCCTCAACGAAAATCCGGTGATCGGCTTTCTCTTTGAATACGTTCCATATACCTGATCGCCGGTGGTCTTCTTCATAGCAATCCCGATAATATCGAATAATCTTTGAAGACATAAACCACCGTTAGAGACACAGGTACTCCGGTATTGACAAACCAACAAACCTCACACCAGCTAGCACAAATATACGATTGATTTATGTCATTTCATGGCTCTATGTTTATAGCTCCTTCTCTCCGAATGCATCGCTAAAGAACCAACACCCCGTTCTCGTGGTATTCTGGTGATATGGCGAAAAGCGCATCCATACCTGCCCAGGCGGACACCCTTGTCGCGGACAATACCCCCGAAGTGCTCGACCTTTCGGTCATCATCGTCAACTACAATGTGCGCGAGTTTCTGGAACAGGCGTTGCGCTCGGTGCAACAGGCCAGCGCCGACCTGGATGTCGAGATCTTTGTAGTAGACAACGACTCGGTCGATGGCTCGGTCGAAATGGTGGAGACGCACTTCCCGAAGGTCCACCTGATTGCCAACAAGAAGAACACCGGCTTCAGCACCGCCAACAACCAGGCCATCCAGCAGGCCCAGGGACGCTACCTGCTGATTCTGAATCCCGATACCATTGTCCAGGAAGATACCCTCACCACGATGGTGCGCTTCATGGACGAACACCCCGAAGCCGGTGCCCTCGGCTGCAAGATCATCAACCCCGATGGCACCTTTGCGCTCGAAAGCCGCCGTGCCTTCCCGACGCCGCGGGTCGCGTTTTTTCGCATGACGGGCCTGAGCCGTCTTTTCCCGAAAAGCCGCACTTTTGGCCGCTACAACCTGACCTACCTGCCCATCGACCAGGAAGCCGAGGTTGACGCCCTCAGCGGCTCCTGTATGCTTGTCCGCCACAAGGCCATCTATTGCGGATTTTCGATGGCGGATTTTCGAGTGGAGGCCCCCTGCGACCCTATCCAAAATCCAAAATCCAAAAATGAAGGCGCTGGTCTCTTCGACGAGCGCTTTTTCATGTATGGCGAGGACCTGGACTGGTGCTACCGGATCCAGCAAGCCGGATGGAAAATCTACTATACGCCGGAGACACAGATTGTCCACTACAAGGGCGAGAGCACCAAGAAAGGCGAATTGCAATATGTCAAGCTCTTCTATGGGGCCATGCTGCGCTTTGCCGAGAAGCACCTGCACGACCGCTACTCGCGCCTGTTTGTGTGGCTATTGCATGGGGGGGTTGTAGCACGAGCAGGCATGACGGTGTTGGCAAATGCCCTCCGCCGCTTAGCCCTGCCGCTGCTCGATGTTGTCCTCGTCGCTGCGACCGTCCTGGTGTTAGGGTTGCTGCGCTCGGCGCAAACCGGCGTAGAGGTACCGCCCCTTTTCTATGCCTTGGTGGCGCCTGGCTACGCGCTTTGCACCACCGTAGCCATTGCCCTGATTGGGGGCTACCGCCGCAGCAAACGGAACCGGGCTAGTCCCGCTTGGCTAGGTGCCTTGCTCGGCCTGCTTATTATTTCAACCCTCTCCTTCTTCGCCAAAGAA
>DATGCC010000655.1:0-4226 GCA_035312345.1 Rhodothermales bacterium | reverse complement strand
GCAATCCCAGCTGCGCGAGACGCTGCAGCGGGCGCTGCGCGACGCCGTGGGCCGGGGCTATGCTACGGAAGAGCAGCCCACCATCCGCAACGGGCGCATGGTCATCCCCGTGCGCGCCGAAGCCAAGCGCAAGGTGCAGGGCTTCGTGCAGGATACTTCGTCGAGTGGGCAGACCGTCTACATCGAGCCGACGGCCTGTCTCGACCTCAACAACGAGGTGCGCGAACTCGAAGGCGACGAGCGGCGCGAAGTGGAGCGCATTCTCCGCGAGGCGGCATCCCATGTGCGGCGCGAGGGCGATGCCTTACGGGACAACCTGCGCGTGCTGGCGCAGTTCGATTTGTTGCAGGCCAAAGCCTATCTCGCCAACGATCTCGACGCCGTCGTACCCACGCTCAACGACGAAGGGCTGGTCGACATTCGCAACGGGCATAATCCTGTGCTTTTGCTGCATTTCAAACGGCTGGCAGAAAAGGAGGGCGGCGAGGCTCGCGCAGTCGTCCCGCTCGACCTCACCCTTGGCGATGACTATCACACGCTCATCATCACCGGGCCAAACACAGGAGGCAAAACGGTGGCGATGAAAACCGTTGGGTTGCTCTCGCTGATGCTGGCGTATGGTTTGCCTGTACCCGTCGATCAAGCATCCAGCCTGTGCCTGTTCGAGCGGCTCTATGTAGACATCGGCGATGCGCAGTCGATTGAGGAAGATCTGTCTACATTCAGCTCGCACGTCACCAACCTCAAGCGGATGTTGCAACACGCCAACTCCGGCTCGCTCATCCTGATTGACGAGGCGGGCACCGGCACAGACCCGGAAGAAGGCGGTGCGCTGGCGCAGGCGGTGTAGGAACGGTTGACCGAAGGAGGTGCCCGCACCATCGCCACGACGCACCACGGCACGCTCAAGGTGTTCGCGCATGAGACCGAAGGCGTCGAGAACGGCTCGATGCAATTCGATCAGGAGACATTGAGCCCGACGTATCGCTTCCAGGCACAGGTGCCGGGATCGTCGTATGCCTTCGAGATTGCCCGGCGAATCGGCCTGGAACGCGTCATCCTGAACCGTGCCCGCACGTTGCAAGGTGAGCACAAGACCGCGCTCGAAGACCTGATCGCCACCTTTGAAGCGCGCAACCAGGCGCTCGAAACGCGATTGGATGAAGCCGGGCGCACGCTGACGAAAGCCACACAGGAGAAGACCGAATACGAAACCCGCATCGGCAAAATCCGCAACGAGCGCGACGCCATCCGCCAGCAGGCGCTCGAAGAGGCTGAGCGCATCGTGCAGGAAGCCAACGCCCAGATCGAACGCACTATCCGCGAAATCAAGGAAGCCGAAGCCGAGCGGGAGGCTACCAAACTGGCGCGGGCCAACCTGGAGACGTTCAAAGAAGAGGTCGGGAAAAAGCGCTCGCAGACCGAAAAGCGCCAGCAGCGCCGCAAGCAGGATCGGAAGAAGAAAGAGCAGGGGAAGCCTGTCTCCCGAAAAAAACGTCAGCCGCAGCCAGTATCCAATGGTCGCCTCCGCGTTGGCGATCAGGTGGTGCTGGATGAGGGCACGACGACGGCAGAGATCCTGGAACTGGAAGGCGACGAGGCGATGGTGGCGCTTGGCTCCATGAAGATGCGTGTGGATGTGGACCGGCTCACAAAAGTCGGCGGCCCGCGCAAGCAGCAGGTGACGGTCCGGCAGGTGAGTGGCAGCCAGACGAGCCTGCCCTCCGCTACGGCCCGTGCGCAGGTGGATCTACGCGGCTACCGGGTGGACGAAGCCCTCGCCGAGGTGCAACGGTTCATTGACGAAGCCGTAGCCGCCAACCTTGACAAGGTGGAGATTCTGCACGGCAAAGGAACCGGTGCGCTCCGCGAGGCTATCCACGAATATCTCGCCACCTCGCCCGTCGTGGCCGATTACGACGATGCACCGTGGAACCAGGGCGGAGCCGGGATCACGCAGGTAGCGCTACGATAAGGATAGTGCAACGTGCAAGTTGAAGATTTGAAATTGAAAATTCTCGTTTGGTCCTTTGCACTTTGCGCTCGCTAATGCTTTTGTTGCGCAGCGAACAGCAAACACCATCCACCCAGATCCTTTTCTATGCCCAAAGTAGCTGTTACTCGCCCATTGCCCGAAGCTGGACTTGTCGCCTTGCGCGAAGCATTCGAGGTTGAAATCTATGACCCGGTTGAGCAGGGCGAGGCCGATGAAGATCGTCTGATCGAACTCGCCCGCGATGCCGAGGCGCTGATTCCCACAGTAGCAGATCCCATTACCGAGAAGGTGCTGGCAACGTCTTCGCACCTGCGCATCGTGGCCCAGTTCGGCGTCGGTACCGACAACATTGATCTGGAGGCGGCCCGGCAGCACGACATCATCGTCACCAATACGCCTGATGTACTTACCGATGCGACGGCCGATTTCGCTTTCGCCTTGTTGCTCAGCGTAGGGCGGCATCTACCGCAGGCGCAGGAGGTGGTGCGGACGGGGCGGTTCGTTCGGTGGGAGACGCAGATGCTGCTCGGCGTGGAGCTACGCGGCAAGACGCTCGGCATCGTCGGTTTCGGTCGGATCGGGCGGGCGATGGCGCGGCGGGCGCTTGGGTTCGGGATGAACGTAATCTATCACAACCGGCACCGCGCCAATCCGACCCACGAGCGGACGCTGGGTGCGCGTTATGTTTCCTTCGAGGGATTGCTCGCCGAGAGCGATGTCATCTCGTTACACTGTGCCCTCAACGAAGATAGCCGCCACCTTTTTGATGCGGCAGCCTTTGAGCAGATGAAACCCTCGGCGTTGCTCATCAATACAGCGCGCGGACCTGTGGTGGACGAAAACGCGCTGGTGGAGGCGCTCGCGCAGAACCAGATTGCCGGAGCCGGACTGGATGTGTTCGAGCAAGAGCCGAAGGTACACCCCGGTTTGCTGAAGCAGTCCCGCGTGGTTGTAGCGCCCCATCTGGGCAGCGCCACCACCGAGGCTCGCACTGCTATGGCTCGCATGGCCTCCGAAGCCGTCCTCGCCGCCTTCGACGAGGTGCCCAAGATTCCCTATCGGGTGGCTTAGGGACGGAGCGTGAGGAGCGAAGCGCGGAGGGCGAGAAAGAAAAGGGCTCTCCGCGTCTTGCTTTCTGCTGTCCGGATAGCGCCAGATCGTCCACAAAAACTAACAGTCTGGGAGAGAGAAAGCCTCATAGGTCCTGTTTCGCAAGGCGGTTCGCTTTTTGCTATGTTGCTGAAAGGTGGCTGAAGCCAAAGCGATACAAAGGCTAGAAGAGAATAAAGATCAATGAATACAATGCGTCTATGGCATCAGAAATGGGGTGCGCTTGTGCTAATCATGGCGCTGGCGCTGGTGATAGACGGAACAGCAGTCGCACAGGACGCACCTGACCTGAGCACCGTCCGCGATGCATTCGTGCAGGGTGATGCCAAGATGCTTTTGGATGCGACTGGAGAGCGGGTGGAAATCGCGCTGATGGGGCAGGGCCAGCTCTACAGCCGGGCACAGGCTACTTATGTGATGCAGGATTTTTTTCGCGAGCACCCGCCCGTGCAGTTCGCCTTGGAGCCGGGCTATGGCGATGAAGGAAGCTGGATTGTAGCAGGCGAATACTGGTACCGACAAGAGGACGCCTCTTTGCAGGTCTACATCCACCTGCGGTTAAAAGATAAGCAGTGGGAAGTGCGCGAGATCCGCATCGAGCCCCGACGATAATACAGGTTTCTGGCTTGGGGTTACTGGGTTCTCCTTTTTGCATATCTGAAGTCTGAACCAGAAACCGTCAACTAGAAACCGTCAACCAGTCATCTCATGCCTTCCCGTGTGATACATCGGCTTGACACCTGGCGGTACCTCGGTGTTGCGGGTTTTTTCCTACTGGCAATGGTGGCGACGTGGGGGCTTCAAACCTGGCGCGTATCGCATGTAGCTTCGACAGCGCAGGAGCAACAGGAAGCAGTTGTGGCCGATGTGCTGGTAGACATTGAGCAACAGTTCAATGACATCCAGCGGGATTTGCTGGCTCGGGCTGAAGCACTGGCCCAAGATCCGGTGGTCGTGCGTGCCCTGCGCACCCGCTTGCTCGGCAATGCCAAACAGGGTACTGATACACTGATCCGCTTTTTTGTAGATCTCAATCTGCCAGAACGCACGGCGGTTGAACTCTACGATCCTACCCATCAGCAGGTCGTCTGGCACGGATTCAGCTTGCCTTTGGATGAGG
>DATGCC010000654.1:0-3640 GCA_035312345.1 Rhodothermales bacterium | reverse complement strand
GCCAAAATTGTACGGATCCTCGATCTGATCCAGCACCAGCACGATAGGTTTCTGGGATTGTACGGCTTGCAGATCTGATGCGATCTCCACCAACAGCTCATGCACTTCCCAGTACGACAGCGGTGAGGCCAGGGCGACCGTACCCTGGTGATTCAATCCCCGAGCCATCTTATCGAGCCGGTGCGACGGCACATATTGCACCGCCACACCTGCCTCACTCGCAGCCCGGCGTACGGCGTCAAGCGTACGCCCCCCCCCGCCCTTCTGCAACAGCACTTTCTCAATACGGTCGGCGCCTTGCTCCAACGCTTCCCGCACCGGGTTACGCCCCACAATGACCGATGTCGATTCCTGTTGAGATCGTTTGCTCATCTGCCTACCTCGCGCACAGCACTCGGCACCTGGTTTCTCGCCAGTTCTTCAACGCGCCCGTGTAGGTCATCGACAAAATGCTCCTGCTCCGGCTTCATGAGTACACTTCGCAAGATGCGCGTGTGGGGCTGATCAACGACGACTGACGGCACCCGTCCCTGCACCGTCTCGCTTTCGACGCGCAGCACGCTGAGAAAAACAGGATCCTCTGCATCGCGCATAGCCCGCTCGAAGATCTGCTGACTGGCTGCGTCGATGGCACCGGTCGTTTTTTGCATAGGGAAATAAGTGACGATGTCGAGTTCAGGTACGACGTACGGAGCCATTACTTTGGACGCTTCGAGCCGATCATGCCAGGCACGGGCAGCCCGCAGGCAGGCAGCGAGGATCGGGCCAAGCCCGTCATCTGCCCGTAGCGGCAGCACCTTGAGCGTGAACCAGAGCGCGCCAGCAGCGGCCCCGGCGCGTGAACATTCCAGGCTGATTTCGCCGAGATGCAGTTCATCCGAGGTAAAATAGGTGTAGGGCGAATCGTGCTTGTAAAAACGTCCAACAGAGGGATCTCGGAAGAGCACGCACCCGCAGCCGTAAGGTTGCAGCCCGTGTTTGTGAGGATCGACCACCACCGAGTCGCACCCGGCAATGGCGCGAAAATGCCGCCTGGTTTCGTCAGTAAGGGGCGCGTCTAGCTCAGCACCTGCCAGCAATGTAAAAAACCCACCATACGCGGCGTCGACGTGCACACGGCAGTCATACCGCTTACATAGCGAATGGGCATCCTCAATCGGATCGACCACACCGAGCGCTGTCGTTCCTGCGGTCAATACAACGGTGCCGATCTGACCGGTCGCCAGTTGGTCTTCAAGCGCCTCCAACTGCATGCGCCCCTGGGCGTCGGTGGGCAATACCGTGGTTTCGACGCCCAGCACCTGTGCCATGCGGCTATGGGTGTAGTGGGCCGCCTCGCTGAATGCGATGGCCTTGCCAGGCTGCACCTCACGGGCCACCCACAGCGCTTCGAGGTTGGCGATGGTCCCGCTGCTGGTGAGGTGACCGAGCGTCTCGTCGGGAAAGCCAAACATCGCTGCAAGGTCGCGGACAACTTCCTTCTCCATCTGCCCTGTCGGTGGTCCCCCATCGAGCGCGTGGTTGTTGGGGTTGACGAGCATGGCGGCAAGGTACCCGACGATGGCCGCCGGATGAGACGGTTTGAGCATCTGCCCGGCATAGCGCGGATGGAAAAAGGGATAGTTGCCCTCCAGCCGCTCCAGGTAGACCGCCAACGCATCTTGCAAACGCTCTGCCTCTACGGCCAGCGACGAATGCCGCTCGAACACACCCCAGCGTTCCTGCCAGGCCAGCATGTGGTCGGTGGCGCGTTGAAGATAGATGTTCAAATCCATGGATTCTGCCTTGCCAATCTACGCCACTTCATTTTTGATACGCTGGTAAATGGCGCTGAGGCCTCGTGTGCGCTGCATCCCGAGCAGGTTGGAGAGACCCAGTCGATTCAAGATGTCGCCGGGTGCCTCACGGACAGTTTGCACATCGGCTCCGTCAAAAGCCTCGACCAGGATGGCGACAAAGCTTCGCGCCGTCGGCGCTTCTTCGGGCACGTCGGCGTGGATATGGACGGTCCCGTCTTTCACCTCTACCATCAAGAACACCGGCGACTGGCACTCGTGCACCATGTTGAGGCCCCGGTCGCGCAGCGGATGGTATGCCTCTGGCAACGGCGGCAACTGCCTGGCATAATCCAGCAGCAACTCCAGCCGGGTCTCGTTATCGACCCCTTCAAAATCCTCCGCAATGGCCTCCAGTTTTGTCATATCAGATAGCTTCTTGATACCAAAAAAACATGGAGGATCGCATGTCAGCTACATTGATCTCCATGCTCTACTTCTCTTATTCAAATTCCTAGCTCCCCTTTTCGATAGGCACACCCACGAGGTTGCCCCACTCGGTCCAGGAGCCGTCATAGTTTCGGACGTTGTCGAAGCCGAGCAGGTAGGTGAGCACAAACCAGGTATGGCTCGACCGCTCGCCGATACGGCAGTAGGCTATGGTGTCCGCGTCGGCATCCAGCCCTTGCTCTTCGAGATAGATGTCTTCCAGTTCTTCGCGGCGCTTGAAGGTGCCATCTTCCGCGGCGGCGCGGCTCCACGGAATGTTACGCGCCCCGGGGATGTGTCCGCCCCGCATCGCGCCCTCCTGCGGATAATTCGCCATGTGCGTCAGTTCACCACTGAACTCGGCAGGCGAACGGACGTCCACGAGTTTGTTTCCAGCTTTCATGTGGGCCAGCACATCGTCGCGGAAGGCACGAATCGATGGATCCTGTTCTTTAGCCACGTAATCGGTTTTGGGAAACGACGGCACCTCGGTGGTCATCTCGCGGCCTTCGTCCATCCATTTCTGACGGCCTCCGTTCATGATCAGACAGTTCTCGTGGCCGAAGAGTTTGAAGACCCAGAAGGCATAACACGCCCACCAGTTGTTCTTGTCGCCGTAGAAGACGACGGTGGTATCGTTGGCGATACCCTTTTTCGAACATAGCGCGGCAAACTTTTCGGCGTCGATATAATCCCGCCGGATGTCATCTTGCAAATCATTGAGCCAGTCGATCTTGACGGCGTTGGGCACATGACCGGTGTTATAGAGCAAAATGTCTTCGTCGGATTCCACAATCCGCAGGGTGTCCGTGTTGTGCAGGTTTTCGGCAACCCAGTTGGTCGAGACGAGCACTTCAGGATGGGCGTATGCTGACATGGTATGGGGGCTTTGGGTGAACAAGTGCTGAAGGATGCTTACCTGTCGTTTTCGACAAAGGTTCTAGCCCTGCCAACAAAAGACGCAGGCAATCCTTCCACGTTCAGAACAACTCAGATGATTGTCATGTCCTATTTTTAGCTGAACCCTACACCCCCGCACCTTTCGCCCTATGCCCACTTCCAAACCCCACGTCACCGTCGCCGACGCCCTACGCCATCTGCCAGGACCGGATGCCGCCCGCTTCGCCGAGGTGTTCACGCATGGCACGCTGACTGTGGAGATCTACGCGCCGCGGGGCAAGGATTTGCAGACGCCGCACACCCGCGACGAGGTCTACATCGTGGTCGAAGGCAGCGGCATGTTCGTCAATGGCGCGGCGAGGCACCCGTTCGGGCCGGGCGACTTTCTGTTCGTCCCGGCAGGCGTGGTGCACCGATTCGAAGACTTCACCGACGACCTTGTCGTCTGGGTACTGTTCTATGGCCCCGAAGGCGGC
>DATGCC010000653.1:0-6108 GCA_035312345.1 Rhodothermales bacterium | reverse complement strand
GAGATGAATATGCACCGTGTTAGCACCGAGACCTTCGAGTACAACACGGCGTGGCGGCGGCTGGTAGAGTGGGCCGGGTTCAAGCGCGAAGGTACCGACCGCGAATACCTTTTCCGCGAAGACCGGTACTGGGACAAGGATAACTACGCCATTCTCGAAAACGAATACCACGCGGCCCGGTCCCGCGCTGCTTAGTTGCAAGAGTCTATGAGCCTAAGAATCTAAGATCGTTTTATTGAGCCTTCAACTAGACTCATAGGCGCTCAGACTCGTAGACTCTTACTCTCCCGACCGTTCCAGCCAGAAGACCAGAATGTCGTCGGTGAACTCGTCGTTGGGGCTTTGTTCGAGCACCGTGCGGAGCATCGTATCGATGGGAGCAGGTTCGTTAAGAGAGGCTTCGGCGAGGTTGAGGACGCCCTGTTCGCCCACCATTTCACCCGGCGCGATAAACTGCTCGATGAGACCATCGGTGTAGGTGACAAGAGCGCTACCTGGAGGGAGCGTCAGGTGCGTATCGTTAAACTCCGTGTTGGCATCGAGACCCAGCACCATGTCGCTGTAATCGACGATTTTAGGGCCTTCTGGGGTGACAAGCACCGGACGGCAGTGGCCCGCGTTGGCGTAGGTTATTTGGTTCTTGGCCGGTTCCCAGCGCAGGATCAGTAGCGAGGCAAACGTCTCCTGCATGAACTCGTCCTCCATCAGCATCATATTCACCCGGCGCATCAACTCCGCGGGCGATTTGGATTCGCGCAGCATCGCGTGGAGTGTGTTGCGGATGTAGACGAGGAAGCCAATCGCAAATACCTTGGCCTCGGCTCCTTTACCCATCACGTCGCCGATGGTAATGAAAAAGACACCCGGCTCCGACTCGATCCAGTCAAAAAGGTCGCCGCCGCCGTGCTGACGCGGGCGGTTGAAGAAGAACGTGCGCCAGCCTTCTACGTCGGGCATCTTCTTGGGCATGAGCTTCTGCGAGAAATCCTGCCCGATCTTTGCATCCAGTTGTTCCTGGAAGATCTGCGTCCGTGCCAGCAGGCGCTCAATGCGCGAGAGGAGCTGCTCAATGTCGAACGGCTTGGTGATGTAGTCGTCCACGCCTGTGCGCATGCCTTTGAGGCGGCTCTGCTCATCGGCTTTGGCCGTGAGAAAGATGAAGGGGATGGCGCGGGTATCTTTGTGTTTCTGCAACTCTCCCTGGAGTGCAAACCCGTCCATCCTCGGCATCATGATGTCCGAAATGATCAGGTTGGGAATCTCTTCGTCGATGCGTTCGAGCGCTTCTGCTCCGTTCGAGGCGGTACGGACATCGTATTGCTTACTTAAGCGATATTCGAGAAGCCGCCGGAGCGTATGCTCGTCTTCGACTACTAAAATGGAGTGTTTGGCCATTGGTCTTGGTCGGCGGAGACGTAAAATTCCAGGCGGTTGATTGCTTGCATTTCACCTCCGTGGTACAGGAGGTCTTCGGTACAGATCTTCAGAATGAGCAAGCCCATGCCGCGTTCCGGTAGCGAGTCCAGATATTCTGGTTCGATTTCCAGGTGCTCATCCAGCACGAAGCCGTCGGAGTTATCCTCAATGACGCAGAAGATGCGGTCATCTACAGGCTTAACGAGCAAGGATACGTCGGTTGTATCTTGCTCGAAGTTGGCGTGTTGAACGAGGTTGGCAAGCCACTCGTGGGTGGCGATCTTGACCTGATACAACGTCGACAACGAAAAAATGTCGAGCAGGTCTGAATCTCCCTCCCAGGTATCGAAAAGGCTGTGGACCTGCTCTATGAGCGTGTCGAGATCTTGAAAATGGTAGGTTACAGAATCCATGTGTGCCAGATGGCCATAAAACAACAGGGGGGCGGGGCCGTGCCAGCGTGCCTTTAGCTCAGGGCCTCCTGGGCTGCTTCTACCGATGGAAACTGGCGGAAGACTTTGTACGTGCGGGTGAGTTGCACAACCACCTGTACCGGGCGAGAGACAGAGGCGAACACCACCTGACCGTTGAGCGGCGATACCTGACGGTAGAGCGAGAAAATAGAGCCTAGTCCCGTCGAGTCAAGGATGCCGGTTTCGGAAAAGTCGAGGACGAAGTTGCGCGCACCTCCGCGCACCTTTTCCTGGCAGACCGTTTTAAACTCGGCGGCATTCCTGAAATCCAGGGCTTTTCCAATGCGGACGATAACCGAATCGGGGTCGTTTGTGGCTTCGAAGACAAAACTCATAATCGTGGGTAGTAGCTAGAGAGTGCAACTGGGCTGCGGCGTCGGCTTCAATATCGGATGCCCGCCGTATAAGTAAAGCCGAAGTACAGCGACCATGGATAAAGTCTTGCAAGATATTGATGAAGCGCAGGCGGGTACTGCGTTTGTAATCTGCAAGACGCGCAGGGTTGCATAATATACGTCTTCTAGGGGGCTTGTCTCAAAATAATTCGCGTCGAAGAACTGGTAAGGCAAATGGATTGCACCGAAAGAGGTTCAGTATACTAAGAAGTACTTGTAATTATTGCTGTTAGTCTCCAAAGCCCCTTTGGGGTTTCTTACGCGCCTAGCAGGGAGCAGCAACAATTACCGAGAGGAAGGGTACCTCGTACCCCTTTCATGATACGCTGAGCCGACCCTGATTTTGCTGATATGCACGCTTCTCCAGTAGCCCAAAACAGCTGGTATGTTGATGTTGAATACCTGGGGCAACCCTATCTGATCGCGTGTGGTGTATTAGAAACAGAAGCGGGCTTGGTGCTTGTCGATCCCGGGCCTGCCATCTCCCTGGAGGGTCTCACAAAAAGCCTTGCTGACCGGGGATATACGCTCAATGAGGTCCATGCGTTGTTGCTGACCCATATCCACCTCGATCACGCCGGGGCTACTGGCTCCATCCTGGCGCAGTACCCCGACCTGCAGGTCTACGTCCATCACATTGGTGCCCGGCACATGGTTCGGCCCGAGAAGCTGCTGGCGAGTGCAAAGCGCATCTACGGCGACCAGATGGATACGCTCTGGGGCGATTTTCTCCCGGTACCCGAAGCCAATGTGCATCGGCTGAAGGGGGGCGAGGTGCTGGACGTGGGGGGACGAACCTTCGAAGTGGCCTATACGCCGGGGCATGCTATCCACCACGTCAGCTTTCTCGATCAGCAAACAGGCACTGCCTTCGTAGGGGACACGGCCGGGATGCGGGTGGCAGGGGTAGATTTTATTGTCCCCGTTGCCCCGCCGCCGGATATCGATGTGGAACGCTGGCACGAGAGCCTGGATATGCTGCGGGCCTGGAAGCCTGCCCGGCTTTTTGTAACCCACTATGGTCCGTCCGAAGAGGTGCATAAGCATCTGGATGTGATGGCGCGCAAGCTGGATACCTGGAGCCAGGACGTGTGCCAAACCCTCGACCATGATGCCAGTGACCACGAGCGGGCGGAGGCTTTCCATGCCGAGAAGATGGCGGTCATCAGGCAGCAGCTTTCCGGTGCGGATCTGGCCCCCTATGAACGATTTGGGCAGCCGGAAGCCAGTTGGTACGGACTCGCCCGGTACTGGCGCAAGAACCAGGATAACGGATAAGGCATGTAGGAAAGAGGATTAGGGCAGCATTGCACGTTATTCCTCTAGCAGATGGCGCAGGCCCCGTAACGGGATCCACGTCCAATCCGGGCGGTGACTCAATTCGTAGCGCACTTCGTAGAGGGCTTTGTGAACCAGGTAGGCCCACGCCAGCAACGCTCGTGCCCTCGGCGGTGCATAAAACTCGGGGTCGACGTCTGTGTTGTAGTATGCGTCAAGAAACGTCGTCTGGCACCACTGGAGGAGCTGGTCGGTTTTATCCCCCAGTGTTGGGTCATTAGTCTGATCGTGTACTTGGCAGGCCGAAAATGCAGCATATTCGAGCGAGCGCAGCATGCCCGCTACGTCACGTAGGTAACAGTCACGGGTGCGTCGTTCGGCAAGGGAACGGACGGGTTCGCCCTCGAAGTCCAGCAGGTAGAACTCGCCATCCAGCCGCACAACCTGTCCGAGGTGATAGTCTCCGTGGACGCGGATTTTCTGGCAGGTCACGTTCATGCTGGCGAGTTGATCTAGGCGGGTCAGCCCGTGCTCCCAGGTGGTCTCAGCGGGGACATCAGGTAGCGCATCGGCGTGGGCTGTGAGCATCTGCCGCGTAATCTGGATTTCTTCGCGGACGCGCTCTACGAAGGCGTGGGTGTCTTCCAGGGTGCCAGGGAGTGGACGCAGAGCAGGCATTTGAGCCTTAGCGAGAGCTCCATGCAACTCAGCCGTGCGTTCACCCAGGACGTGCGCCATTGTCAACATCTCAGGAGCCGTATCGCGCAGCCATGCAGGTACCGTGGTGGCTTCTGGATGCGGTAGAGGCGGAGCCATCCCGGCAACCCGATGCAAGAAGCGCATGGTCATGGAGCGGGCATACGTCCAGCCGTCGGTCTCGGCGTCGAGGGCTTGCTGAAGGATGCAGAGGGCGAACGAAGCGTTTGGCTGGCGGAGCGTGATGGTGCCGTGGAGGCGCGGCGCAAAGGCGAATCCTACCTCGGTGAGATGCTGAAGGAGTTCGGTTTCTGGATGGATGCCAGCGGCAAGGCGGCGGTAGAGTTTGACATAAAAAGCATCGCCCAGCAGGGCTGAAGAATTACTCTGCTCGCCCGACAATAGCCTTACGGTATGGATGGAGGTGTTGTGGCTGGTGGCATCCAGCGTTGGTACATAACGCCCCTTCCTCGAAGGCGTGGGCTGATCGTGCTGCCACCAGCGCCAGAGAGCCAGCCAAAAAGCCGGATGGACCGCTGCGTCGTAGAGCAGCTTCTTGCTAGGTTGCTCCTTGTCGACCCAGGCGAGTGCAGCATGGGGATATTGGCGAAGCAATGCCTGGGCTTCTTTGCCACAGGCCAGCGCCAACGGCATCGAGTAATACTCTGTCCGATAAGGCAGATCAACGCACAGGATGGCAAGGAAAATAGGCATTGGCGCGGCCTGCAAGCAGAGCGCATCACGCACCACAACGCGGTGGATGGGCTGGTCCTTTGCGCCAAACCAGCGCTGCCGTTTCAGGTAATCAGGCAATGCGGCAGCAAGAGAGGAAACGTGGTCTTCGCCGTTTGCCTCCAGCAAAGTTTCCAGGCCCTTCGGTGCAGGCACTACGGGAAGCTCATCAAGTGAGGTACTGGAAGGAACGTCGGGTTTCATAGAAGGAGCGCATCGTCGGGTGGCTGCAAAGAGGCACCCAGTCAGACAAAATACTCAAAATCGGTTTCTGTGCGTACGGTCCGCTCAATGTGAAACAGGTGTACCGGCATCACCTGTGGATCGAGGTGGACGAAGTTGTGGGGGCCATACCACTGATAATGCTCGCCGCCCAGCAGGTCCACGACATGGTAGGGATGCTGCTCCGGCAAATCCAACTCCGCGAGCGGCAGGTGGACCCACCCCGCCTGCGGATGGTAGGGATCGAGGTTGACAATGCACAGCAGCAGGTTGTCATCGGTGTGTTTGGAATAGGCCAGCAGGTGCGGGTTGTCCACCTCGTGAAAGCGAAGGTTGCGCAGGTGATGAAGCGCAGGATGCTCGCGGCGGATGCGATTGAGGCGACGCATCAGTGGTTGCAGCGACTGCGGATCGTCCCAGTTCCAGACGCGGATCTCATACTTTTCGTTGTCGGCGTATTCCTCACGGTCCGGATGCTGCTTGTTGTACACATGCTCGTACGGCGGCCCGTACATCCCGTAGACCGACGACAGCGTGGCAGCCAGCACCAGGCGCACGATGTGGGCAGGCCGGTCACCGTAGGCGAGGTATTCATGTAAGATATCGGGTGTGTTGGGCCAAAAGTTAGGACGGAAAAACTCGGCAACCTCCGTCTGGGTCAACTCCTGGAGGTATTCCGTCAATTCTTCTTTCGTATTGCGCCAGGTGAAGTAGGTGTACGAATTGTTGAAACCGAGCTTGGCGAGCGTATACATGATCTTGGGTCGCGTAAACGCCTCGGCCAGAAAGATTAAGTCAGGGTGTTCAGCGCGGAGGCTGCCCAGGCACCATTCCCAGAACGCAAACGATTTGGTGTGCGGGTTGTCTACGCGGAAGATGCGAACGCCGTGGTCGAT
>DATGCC010000652.1:0-2419 GCA_035312345.1 Rhodothermales bacterium | reverse complement strand
CGGGTTGGTAGCCTTTGACTTCTTCCTTTTCGTCATCCTTTTCCTCGTCATCACCTTCTTCTTCACCCTCATTGTCCTCGCCATCTTCTTCCTCCTCCGCATCCTCCTCCGCCTCTGCGGCAGCAGCAACGCTGTCGGCATAGGCTTCGGCGTCATCGAGGTTGTAGATGAAATGCGCGTTGGCGATGGACCAATGGACGGAGCGCCCGTCGTGACTCCATGCGGGGAATTGCCCGCCGATGTCGGTGAGCTTCTTCGCAGGAAACGCTGCCGAAGACGGATTTGCCACCGACACCGTCGGCGTGTCGCCGCCGACGTACGGGACGGTAACGACGTAGAGGTCGTTGACCACCTGCGCGAGGGCCTGATCGCCTTCAGGGGCCATCATGATGGTGGACGCATTGATCGGGTTGTCTGCACCCGGCAGTTTGCCGCCTTTCACCTGCACATGGGCCTTTTGATCGGTACCATCCCAACGCATTGAGACGAGGCCATCGCTGAAGCTGTAGGCGTAGATGCGGGCGGGATCCTGGGTGAAGTGCGGATTGTTCATCCCGCCGAACGGACGGATCAGTGTTGGCTCGCCGCCAGAGGCGGGGATCCAGACGAGGTCGTTGCCGGTGCCGCCCGTCTCTTCCACGAACGCCTGTGCCGAACTGCGCACCGCCACGATCCGCTCACCATTGGGCGACCAGGCCAAGTTGCGGTAATACGCTGACGTGGGCGTCAGCCGCTCGGCCCGGCGATTGCCATTGGCAGGGACCTTGTAGATCGCACCGCCATCTGGTCCCCAGGTGACGAACGCCACGGATGCACCGTCGGGCGACCACGCCGGGTTGTGCTCGTTGACGGTCAGGTTGGTCAGGCGGCGCGGGGTGCCGTCCGGGTAATCCATCACGTAGAGCTTATTCAGTGCCGTGAAGGCCAGTTGCGCTCCATCCGGTGATGGCACCGCGTCGCGGATCTGCTTGACGACAAACGTTGGGTCGTCGGCAATGGGATAGTCGAAGTCCACTTCGGGACCCAGATCCAGGTCTACATCAATCGTAAACGGAATGGCCTCTGCATCGCCGCCATCCACAGGGATTTTCCAGATCTTGCCGTCATAGGAGGCGATGAGGTGTTGCGAGTCCGGCGTAAAAGCCATGCCCGGCAGCACGTCGCGGGTGGCACGGGATTCCTGATCGTCGCGCTGCACGGGGTAGGCCAGCCAGCGTTCCTCGCCGGTTTCCAGGTTGCGAATCTTGAGGCCCGTGTCCTTGTCGTGCCGCGTGCCGTAGACGAGCCACTGACCATCGGACGAGAGCGTGGGGCGGAAGGCCGAGCCGTAGACAGCAGTTCGGTCGTGGCGTTCGCCCGTCTCGCGGTCATAGATGGCAAGCTGGTACTGCGGAAACTGCGCGTTGTATTGCCAGCCTCCGGTGCGCTCGGCATTCCAGATATAGCGGTCGTCGTCGCCAAAGGCCGCACCCATCATTTTCAGGTTGTCCGGCTCCTTGACGAGCGCTGTGCCGCTGCCGCCGTCGGTGTGGTAGAGCCACAGCTTGCTCGTGCCCAGTCCGCTGCCTTTCGATGCCACGACGTATGTGCCATCCGGCGTCCACTCCGGCGACTGGTAGAGGTCGCCTTTGCTCTTGGTGAGTTGCGTCGTGTCCTCGTCCACCGTATCAATGATCCACACATTCTCGCTGCCGCTACGGTCCGAGACGAAGGTAATCTTGCTGCCATCGGGACTGTAGCGCGGCTGGCTATCGAAGGCCATGCCTTCGGTAATGCGTGTAGCCGTGCCACCACTCATGGGCAGGGTATAGAGATCGCCGAGGAGTTCAAAGACAATGGTTTCTCCATCGGGGCTGACATCCAGCGAGATCCAGGAGCCTTCGTCCGTCGAGAAAGAGACGGTGCGGGCGGGCTCCAACGGCAGTGATTCGTCCTTCTTTTTGTCTTTCTTGACTTCGGTGGTGTCGGTGCGGGTCGAGTCGGCCTGTGCGAAGGTAGCAGCAGGGAGACCTAGCAGGAGCATGGCGAGGAGCAGGATGCGTAGGCGCATGATACGATGCGATAGACAGGTAGAAGAATAATCCACGTCTATCATACGCCTATGCTTCGTTTAGCGCAACCTCTCTATTTATCTCCATGTGTATCCATGTGCGTCAGCCGGGCGCTATTCGTGCCGTAGCGTGTCGGCGGGGTTGGCCCGTATGGCTTTGAGTGCCTGGAGGGTAATGGTCAGCATTGCCAGCCCAACTACCAGCAGGGCTGCGATCACGAAAGGGGCCATGCTTAGCTCGATGCGGTAGGCAAAGCGCTGAAGCCAGGTGTACATGAGGTAGTAAACGGCGGGCCAGGCGACAAGCGTACCCAGGAAAAGAAGCGCAATAAACTCTTTGTTGAAAAGCAACAACAGCCGAGGGCCAGT
>DATGCC010000651.1:0-7805 GCA_035312345.1 Rhodothermales bacterium | reverse complement strand
CCGGAGTTTAACACAGAAGACTACAGCGCGATCACCGAAAACGCCTTTAAAAAGGTCACGGATAGCCCGCTGTCCACGTTTTCCATCGACGTAGACGCCGCCTCGTACAGCAACCTGCGGCGCTTTCTCCGCGAGGGGCGTGTGCCGCCCAAAGATGCCGTGCGCATCGAGGAGATGATCAACTATTTCGTGTATGATTATCCCGCACCCGAAGGCAACCAGCCCTTCTCGGTCATTACCGATATAGGCACCGCGCCGTGGAATCCGCAGCACCGCCTCGTCCACATCGGGTTGCAAGGCAAGCCGTTGCCCGAGGACGAGCGCCCGGCCAGCAACCTCGTTTTTCTATTCGATGTGTCGGGGTCAATGAACAATCCGGACAAGCTGCCGCTGCTGAAGAAAGCCTTTCGGATGCTGACGGACGAGTTGACGGAAAAAGATCGCGTGGCGATTGCGGTGTATGCAGGGGCGGCGGGTCTCGTGCTCCCCTCTACCTCAGGCGATGAGAAAGGCACCATCCTAGAAGCCATCAACCGGCTCGAAGCAGGCGGCTCGACGGCAGGCGCGGCGGGCATCCAGTTGGCTTATAAAGAAGCGCAGAAGCACTTCATCAAAGGCGGCAACAACCGCGTCATCCTCGCCACCGATGGCGACTTCAACGTAGGCATGTCGAGCGATGGCGAACTCGTGCGGCTCATCGAGGAGAAGCGAGAGGAGGGCACCTTCCTGACAGTGCTGGGCTTCGGCACGGGCAACCTGAAGGACAACAAGATGGAGCAGTTAGCCAACAAGGGGAACGGCAACTACTACTACATCGACGGCCCGCTCGAAGCGAAAAAGGTGCTCGTCAGCGAACTCGGCTCGACGCTCTTCACCATCGCTAAAGATGTCAAGATTCAGGTCGAGTTTAACCCGGCAGAAGTAGCAGGGTATCGGCTCATCGGCTACGAAAACCGTCTGCTGGCCGACGAGGATTTCAACGACGACACTAAAGATGCAGGCGAACTGGGAGCCGGGCACACGGTCACCGCGCTATACGAAATCATCCCTGCTGGCGTCGAAACGGATTTATTGGGCAAGGTGGATGATTTGAAATACCAGGACAACAATCCCTCTGCCGCCGCCAACATGGGCGAGTTGATGACCGTCAAGCTCCGTTACAAAGCGCCCGATGGCGACACAAGTCAGCTTCTAGAGCGACCCGTCATGGTGCCGGAGGGCGATGCCGTTGCCAGCAGCGACAACTTCTACTTCTCCGCCGCCGTTGCTGCCTTCGGCATGCTCCTGCGCGACTCGGAATACAAAGGCACCGCCACCACCGATCAGGTGCTGGCCCTCGCCCGCGATGCGCAGGGCGACGACCGCGAGGGCTACCGCGCCGAGTTCATCCGGCTAGTGCAAGATTACCAGGACATCGTCAATGCAGGAGGAGACCCCACGGCGTCTCGCTGAGTTGTCCGGTTCGGGGTCAGGAACAGTTAGGCCGCGAAGGGCAACACATACCGAACTTCGTACACGCCTTCGCCGAGCCAAGCCGGTTCATCTCGGCGCGCACCATCAAGGGACATGCCGTGCTGCTCATAAAAGCGCCGGGCACGCGTATTGCGCTCCAGGGTCCACAAAAGCATTCCGGCGTATCCCTGTTGCCGAATACGATCTACGGCAAACATAAACAGGTTGTGGCCCTGCCCTGTGGCGATGTGGGCAGGGTCCAGATAAAGATGGGTCAGTTCGCCGTAATCAGGCGGCGGATTATTCAGTGGTCGTGCTTTGCAAATGCGGCAGAAGCCCCACACCTGATGGTCATCTTTGAGAAGATAGATCGTATGGTGGCCTTCCTTGAAGGATCGTTTCCATCTGGCAAGTCGGGCGCTAACGGTGACTCGATCAAGGAGCTCCTTGGAGAGGATGGACCGATAGGCATGATGCCAGGCCGCCACATGGATTTCAGCAATCCGTGGGAGGTCGGATGTGTGTGCCTCTTGGATCATGACGCAAAGCGGTTGACAGGTCAGACAACGTGTACATCAGTCTTCGATGCTTGTCTCTTCCAGCACCTGCGCTTCAACCTTCACTTGTAAGCCATAGACCGACTCGAAAAGGTCGCGGTGTTGCAGTGTACCCCATACGTCGAGTTCAGGGTCGTTGCGGGCTTCCAGCGTGAGCGTGAGGAGTTTGTCGTTGTAGGTGACGGCTACGTCTTCGATGTTCTGGTAGTGGCTGCGGTCGAGTCCCTCGGCGAGGCGGAGCAGGGCGGCGAGCTTGAGGATGACGGTTCTGCGCTTCTTTGGCAAAGCTTGAAAGTTTGTGTGGCTTTTCTTGGGCAGGGCTTTGCGGTGATAGCGGGCTGCGAAGGCCATGATCTCGACCTCTTCCGGCTGGAAGCCACGCAGGTCGGCATGCTGGATGAGGTAAAGCGAGTGTTTGTGGTGGGCCCGACGGCTGACGTGGTAGCCAATGTCGTGCAGCAACGCCGCATAGTCCAGCAACTCGCGTTCCGCCGATCCCAGGCCATGCAACGCTGTGGTCTTGTCGAAAAGGTGCAGGGCGAAGTCGGCGACTTTGCGGGCGTGAGCGTATTCCCAGTGGCAGCGGTAGCCGAGTTCGTAGATGCTACGGCGGCGTACATCGGCGAAGGGGGCGAGTTGTTCGAGGCGTTCGTAGTTGTGCTTGATGAAATGGACAACCATGCCTTCGCGCAAAGCGTAGGGCGAAATGCGCAGCCGTTCGACGGGCAAGTCTTTGAGCAGCACATCCACCAGCATCGCCCCTGCCACGATCTGGTCCACGCGCTTCTCGTCAATACCCGCCATCGCCTCGCGCTCGGGTCGTGTTGACAACATCAGCATCTTGGTGATGTCGCGGACGGCTTCTGGATCGTACGGTTGCAAATAGATGGAGCGTGAGGTGTCGCCCCGTTCGTTGACGAAGACCTGCGCGATGTTCTCCATCGTGCCGGACGAGCCGACGATGTCGCGTACCTCGTACTCGCGAGCCACGGCCAACAGCGGACGTAGGGCCGTGCGGTAGTGCGCACGTAGCGCCTTGAACTCTTCCGCTTCGACGGGATCCGTTGTGATGAAGTGCTCTGTCATCCGTGCTGCGCCCAGTTTGAGGCTCATCTGGAAAAAGGACTCGTCGCTCGTGCCCACCATGAACTCGGTCGAGCCGCCGCCGATGTCCACGAGCAGTGTCGGCGCAGGCATTTCCACGGCGCGGCGGACGCCTTCGTAGATGAGTTGGGCTTCCAACTCGCCGCTGATGGGGCGGACGTGTAGGTCGGTTTCCTCTCGGATGCGCACGATGAGGTCACCGCCGTTTTCAGCCTCGCGGATGGCGCTGGTAGCAAAGGCAAGGTATTCTTCTGCACCCCATCCTTCGGCCAGTTGCTTGATCTTGCGCAGGGCATTGAGCGCCCGATCTGCGGCCTCTTCCGTCAGGTGATGCTGCTTGAATCCACCCTCGCCCAGCCGCACCATCTCCTTGATCTTGTCCAACTCCGTGAACGTTCCGTTCGCATGAACATCCACGATGACCGCATGGAACGAGTTGGTGCCCAGGTCGATGACGCACACCCGTACCGGAGCCGCGTTTACTGCAGAGGAAGACATCGGAGGTGAAGGCATGGGTGCAGGGTTCATGGGATAGCTGAAAGCTGACGGCTTATAGCTACATACCTCTTCCCTACAAGATAGGATGGTCTTTGTTTAATTCATCGGTAAGATCAGGGTGATCTGCTTCGTGGTTGGAGAAGAAACATGGTCGTAACGCCAAAAATTCCTACTTTGTCCACTCACAAATCAACATTTGAAAATCCAAAAACCCACGCATGGCTCCTCAACGTATTGCGGTCATTGGAGGCGTTGCGGCTGGCCCGGCAGCAGCGGCGCAGGCCAAACGCACCGACCCCGACGCCGATGTTGTGCTTTTCGAGCAGGGCGAGTTCATCTCGTATGGCGCATGTGAGATGCCCTATTACATCGCCGACGAATACCAGGACGCCGGCACCCTGCTCGTGTTGACGCCGGAGGAGTTTGAAAAGACGCGCCACGCGACGGTGCGGCTGCGGCATCAGGTGCTCGCCATCCATCCCAAACGCGACCGTATCGACATAAAGGACGTGACGACCGGCGTGGTACGGGAGGAGCGGTTCGACAAAATTATCCTCGCCGTCGGCGCCCGCCCGCGGATGCCCGAGATCGAAGGCGTTGAAGCCCTCAACATCTTTCCTCTGCGGCGGCTGGATGATGCCATCGCCATCAAGGCCTTTCTCGAAAACCATCCGGTGCAGCATGCTGTTGTGATGGGCGGGGGCTACATCGGTGTGGAAATGGCAGAGTCACTGCGCGAGCGTGGGGTGCGTGTGACGATCCTCGAACCCTTTGGTGGCCTGCTCAACAAATATCTCGACCCGGAGATGCAGCCCTTCGTGCATGAAGAAGTGGCGGCGCACGGTGTGCACATCCGCAAGGAAAAGGCCGAGCAGGTCGAGCAGGATGCCGATGGGCTGGTGCGGGCGGTGAAGACGGACAAAGGCGAGAAGATTGGATGTCAGCTTGTCATTGTGGCGATGGGGCTGGTACCTAATACCGACCTTGCCAAAGCCGCTGGCATCCACATTGGCGAGACGGGCGCGCTGGCGGTGGATGATCAAATGCGGACGAACCTGCCCTCCGTCTGGGCCTGCGGCGACTGTGTGGAGGTCGAGCGTGTCATCGACCGGAAGCAGGTGTATTTGCCGCTGTCGCCTGTGGCGTATCGGTCGGGACATGTGGCGGGGCAGAACGCAGCGCGGCGTGGACGCGGCACCGCGGCACGGTTTCCGGGGGTCTGTATGGCCTCGGCGGTGCAGGTGTTTGGTTTGGAAGTGGCGGCGGTCGGATTGCGGCTGGAAGAAGCCAGGAAGGCAGGATTCGATGCGGTGGCGGTGCAGATTAAAGGCTGGTCGCGGGTGAAGATCTATCCGGGGTCGAAGCCGATTCATATCCGCTATGTGGTCGAACGGAAGAGCGGACGGCTGCTCGGTGCGGAACTCATCGGGCAGGAAGGTGCGGCGCTCCGGGCTGATGTGCTGGTGCCCTGCATTCGTGAAGGGTGGACCGTGGATGCCATCAAAGACCTCGACCTCATCTATGCACCGCCTTTGGCTCCGTCGATAGATCCATTGCTTAGAGCAGCCCATGCGGCGACGAAAAAAGTGGGCCGGAAGGGATGAACCGAGCGAAAAAGAAGATCACCACCGCCCGTGGCCTCGCCGTGCAGCACCTCGACCGCATTGAGCAGGAGGGGGCCTACATCGGGCTGACCCGGGGCGACATCGATGTTGATCCACGTGAGGAGCGGCAGGCAACGGACTACGTGGCCGGCGTGACGCGCTGGAAGCGGCGCTTCGATTTCATCCTCAGCCAGTTCTACCGGGGCGACCTGGAAGGCATGGAGTCGACGCTCAAGCAGATCCTGCGCATCGGTCTCTACGATCTGCTCATCCTGGACACGCCGCCCCATGCGGCGCTGAACGAAACCGTCGAACTTGCCAAGCAGATGGTACGGCCCGGCGCGGGCGGGCTGGTCAACGGTATCCTGCGCAACGTGGTGCGGCAGCGTGACCGGTTGCCCGAGCCCAAGATGGATGATCTGGCCGAGCGTCTCGCCATCACCCATTCCCATCCGACCTGGCTGGTACGCCGCTGGCTGGATCGCTTCGGCCCCGACGACACTGAAGCGCTGCTCGTCTGGAACAACACCCGTCCCACCTACGGCGTCCGCGTCAACACGCTCAAAACAAGCATGGCCGATTTCCAGGCCCGGCTGGATACGCTGGAGGTAAAGTGGGAGCCGTCGCCGTACCTCGACGACTTCGTGCGGGTGCAGGGATTGCAACCTCTGATTCGTGAAGGGGTGCTGGACGAAGGGTTGTGCGCTGTGCAGGATGAAAGCGCGGGTCTCGTCGTGCGCCTACTGGACCCGCAGCCCGGCGAGACGCTGGTGGATGCCTGCGCCGCACCAGGGGGCAAGGCGCTCTACGCCGCCGAACGTATGGACAACCAGGGCCGTGTGCTTGCCTTCGACCTCCATGAGGGCCGTTTGCAAATGGTGCGCGATGCCGCCCGCGATCAGGGCATCGACATCGTTGAAACAGCTACAGTCGATCTGCGCGATCTGGTGCAACAGACCACACCACCGCAAGCTGACCGTGTGTTGGTTGATGCGCCGTGCTCTGGCCTGGGTGTACTCGCCAAACGTGCTGACCTACGCTGGAACCGCTCACCCGAAGAGATTAGCCACCTTGCCACCTTGCAGGATGCATTGCTGGATGCGGCTGCCCACCTTGTGCGTCCGGGCGGTTTGCTGGTCTACAGCACCTGCACCATCGATCCCGAAGAAAATCATGACCGCGTTACGGGTTTTCTGAACCGCCATGCTGATTTTCAAATCGAATCCGCGACAGGCTTCGTGCCGGATGATTGCGTATCGCCCGAAGGCTACCTCATCACCTTGCCCCATCGGCATCACATGGACGGCGCTTTTGGTGTTCGGCTGCGCCGCAAACATTCGTAGAGACATAGCATGCTACGTCTCTACGGCAACGTTGACAATCGAATTATGCCTTCGCGGCCTGCACAATGCGGCGGCTCCAGGCGCGGACATCGTCCAGCATGATGTAAATCGATGGCAGAATAATCAGCGTTACCACTGTTGAGAAAGCGAGGCCGCCAACAATGGCGCGGGCCATAGGGTAGTAGGGTGGTCCGTCGCCGCCGATCTGGGTGTTGCCGATGCAGAGCGGGATGAGGCCGAGGATGGTCGTGGCGGCGGTCATCACGATGGGGCGCAGGCGCTCGCGGCCTGCCTGCACGATGGCGTCGTGGCGCGGCAGCCCCTCGCTGCGCAAGTGGTTGATGTGGTCGATCAGCACGATGCCGTTGTTCACCACCACGCCGATCAGAATCAGAATGCCGATCCACGCCATGATGCTGAACGTGGTGCCGGTAAACATAAAGAACCAGAACACCCCGACGATGGCAAAGATGATGGAGGTCCAGATCGCCAGGGGATGGATCAGCGACTCGAACAGTGCGGCCATCACCAGATAGATGAGCACCAACGCCAGCAGCAAATTCGTCATCATGATGTTCTGTGATTCTTCGGCATCCTGGAAGGAGGCCCCGTAGCCCCACGAATAGCCATCGGGTAGCTGGTAGCGTGAGAGAAGTTGCCCGATTTTTTCCTGCGCCTCGTCCGTCGTCAGGTCATCCAGATGGGCGGTGACACCGATCATCGTAGCGCGGTCCTCACGGTGGATGCGTCGGGGGCCCCGACGCACGCGGAAATCGGCCAGCGAGGCGAGCTTGATGTCGTTGTTGTCGGCATTGGGCAGCGTGATGTTGCGCAGGTTGTCCATCGTCTGCCGGTCGGTGTCCTGGAACTTCACCCGCATCTCCACTTCGCCTTCAGGCGTGCGGAAGCGGCGCAGGTTCTGCCCGCGCATCGCCGCCGAGACGGTGGAGGCGACCTGCTGCGTTGAGTAGCCGTACTGCCGCGCCCGGTCACGGTCCACCACCACATGGATCTCCTTGTCGCCCAGGTTGGCCTCCGAGCGGACATCCTCGAAGCCTTCGATACGCGAGAGGATCTTTTCGACTTCCATCGACACCTCCGCCAGCCGCTGGCTCGACTCACCGCTCAGCGTCACCCGCACCGACTGTGCCATGCCGTCATTTTGCCACTCGAACGAGGGGTCGCCAATGGCAATCTTCGGCAGGCCCTCGCGGATCAGATCCTTGATCTCATCCATCTCCTTTTCG
>DATGCC010000650.1:0-2052 GCA_035312345.1 Rhodothermales bacterium | reverse complement strand
GATCAGGCCGGGTTCTATCAACTCCTCTGGTTTGGATATGCCAGGGATGTCGCCGTCCCAGAAGGAAAGCAGGGCCTCGAAAAGCAACGCTGCATTGTCGGGCTGCCTATCGTAGAAGAAATCGACATCACCCGTGAGCCGGGCATAGCCATAGTAGATGACAGCCTCGCCGCCAACGATCACATAGCGGACGCTGTGCTGGTGCAAGAGCCGAATGAAGTCCTGCGTATCCGGCGAGAAATGGGCGGCCTCTATGCGGTTTTTCGGCATACGCGCACATCCGGGGCGTCGGTAGGAAAGGCGCGGTCTTTCAAGAGGCGAGCAGCCCGCAAGCGTTCCTGGGGCGACAGGCTGAGATGCTGCTGGCGATCCCACTGGGCCGCGTCCTCGAAGTCATATGTCTTATGCACAATGCGTTCCATCGTGCGCGAAGAGGCAGCCGTTTCGTCAGACATAGGGCGCAAAGAAAGGGGAAAGGGACGCTGCTTTGTGAAAACGGTCTCTATAAAGCCCGGTTCCAGCTTGCAAACGGTGCCTCTGTCGTCTAGCTACGACATCGTGACCCAGGGGCACGGCGGCACGCTCACGGTCGAAAGTGAACCAGGCGAGGGCGCAGTGTTCATCGTGCGTTTACCCAAACAAAGGGGTTACATATGAATGCGACGATACACCTCTGCCAGCGGCACCGACAAGCCCAGCGCTTCGCTGTCGAGGTTTGCTGTGAGGTCTTGGACCAATCTGACCAGGACGCCCTCCTGTGCTTTTATGCACTGGCGCACATAGGCACGCTCGGGGTCGATAATCCAGTACTCGCGCAGGCTTTCGATCTTAAAATAAGCGCCAAACTTATCGTCAAAATCTGTGGACTTCGTCGTTGGCGAGGTCACTTCGAGGAGCAGTGCCGGGTTAAGCAGGGTCGGTGGCTGGTTGTCGTCATAGCGCTCTTCTCCACAGACCAGCAGTCCATCTGGGTAGGCATAGTTCTGACGCCCGTAGCCCGGGGCATAGACGCGCAGCCCAGCCGTCAGCGCGAGGCAGTCCGGCCGCTGGCGTTCAATACATCGGATCACGTCATCCTTAACGATCGCGTGATTCCGGCTTTCCCCAGCCATCGCCACGATCTGCCCGCCCCAGTATTCGAGGCGTGCCTCGCTCTCTGCATCAAGCTGAAAGTAGGCCTCAAGGCTCACGGGATGCTCAGAGACTTCTTGCATGAGACTGGAGGTGGGTTAATAGGTCCAGGATACCATAAACCGCTGGACCCGTTGTTCGATCCGTCGTTGAGCTACGACAGCATTAAACAGAGGTACGGTAGTACAATGACGGTCGAGAGGGAAGACGGGCAGGGTGCTCTTTTTGTCGTAACTTTACCGGCATTCAGGAGATGACTTTTTGAGTCTACGTATTCCCCTTTGCAACCCTTCACTAAACGGCATCGTGTGTCATGGCGGCAGAGCAAGAGGCACTAGCGTTGCGCAACCAGGAACTGGAGCGGCTGCTGGAAGCAGCCCGGCGGGGAACGGAAATCGAAGCGGCCCTGGAGCGTGTGCGCGCCCGCACCATGGCGATGCAATGCAGTGAAGAACTGGCCGATGCGTCGGTGACGGTCTTTCAGGAGTTGAAAAAGCTCGGTATTGCGCCCCGGCGCTGTGGGCTTGCCATCAAACAGGGCGAGGAGCCGGTGTGGCAATTCTGGCATACGACAAACCAGGGCCAGGCCATCGAAAAGATGGGGCGGCTGGCGGAGGAGCAGGTGCCTTTCTTCGCGGATGTATTTGCTGCCTGGCGAGCGCGCGAGGCCGCATCGTTCACCCGCACGTTTGCTGGAATTGAACTCGACCAGGTCATCCACTTGCTCCTTGATCACACCGACGTCAACCTGCCCGATGCCGAAGCGGAAGTCCAGCAGGGCGTGTACCCGTCGCAGGTCTGCTTCAACTTTTTCTTTTTCGGCCATGGCAGCCTCCTGGCGCATACGCTGCATCCGCTCGAAGAGGCAGACCGGCGGGTGCTGGAACGGTTCGCTCGTGTCTTCGAGCAGACCTACACGCG
>DATGCC010000649.1:0-4548 GCA_035312345.1 Rhodothermales bacterium | reverse complement strand
CAAGACGAGGTTCTGGGAGACGGGGCCAGACCCGATCCTCGGCGGGGCCTCGCTGTCCGACCAGATCAGCCGCGCCACGTACTATCCGTCGGATCATTTCAAGGGGGCGTTGCCAGAACAGCAGTTCAGCGGCCTGCACACGGCGTTTGCTACGGAGCGGATCACCGATAAGCATTCCGAAGAAGATCCGGGTCCCGGCGTGCTCGTCGGCAGCTATGCGTGGGGGCAGGATGCGCGCCGCATCGGTGCGCTCTCGAAGCCGGATCGCGCCCGTGTGGTGGCCGAATGCGTGTCGCGGTTTCATCCCGAGTTGGCAGGCTTCCGACCCGGCGAAGACCATCCCATCATCAATGACTACGACTCGATTTCCTGGGATGAGCAAGAGTGGGCTGGTGGTGCGTTCAGCTTTCTGCAACCGGGCGATCATCCGACCTACTACCGCGACGCGATTGGCGCGGAGGGCCGCCTCTACTTTGCTGGTGAACACTGCTCGCTCGATCAGGCCTGGATTCAGGGTGCCCTCATCTCCAGCCTGCGCTCCGTCGAAGAGATCGTGGCAGTAGAGGACTAACATGCCTCATCTCTAGCCACTGAACTGACGACCTGAACACTGACAAGCTACTTGCTGGCTAGCTTGGTGGATTCGGGCTGTACCTCGCGCCAGGTATCCATAAAGAGGCTGTACATGGCCGTCTGCCAGGGCATGCTTTCTTTGTAGCCGCCCGTGGGTTCGAGCAGATAGACCATGTTGTCCCGGCGCAGGAAAGCGTGCATAAACTGTCCGTTCTCAAGCTGCTCAAACCAGACAAGCGTGTCCTGTTTGCTGGCTTCTACCGTCACCTCATAGCCTGCGTCGGTGCGAATGCTGTAGCCGACCTGTGCGAAATGGCGTAGATCGACCTCGCCGTAAGGAATATATTTGGGAGGGCCTTCCAGGTTTGCCGAGGAGCCTTGGAACAGGCTACATCCGCTTGCTACCAGAGCGGTGATGAGTAGAACCAGCAGGGTTCCACCAGTAAGGGCACGACGAGACGTAGTCAATACATGCATAGCCTCTCCCCCCATTCTTTCTTCGATTGGTACGATGACTCGATATGCCGCTGAAAACAGCAATTCTATAAAGGATATCGAGCCTTGCTACCTTTTCTTAACATTATGATAACATGTGCGTTCCCTCGCCAGCGCAGATTTAATATTGGAAGCCGAAGATGCCATCCCTGACGATCCGCCTTACCAAAAAGCCAGACGGCACCAGCGTGCTGGTCTGCACCCGACCCAACGGATCGGCGACCTGGCAACGGCACCGGGGCGCTTTCTTCCCACTCCACGACCTGACGCACTACGCTGTAGAAACGGTACTCCGGTTGCGCTTCGGGTTCTACGGTTTGCTCGCCCACGGCTGGCACATCACCGACTTCGGCGAGCGAGCGATTCCCGCTGAGGCCCAGGCGGATGCCACCCTGGCAGAAGCAGTAGTTGGTCTGATGGATCAGGAGCGCGCTACCGGCATTGTGCCAGACACAAAGGATTTCAACGAGATGCTGGCGGCTGTGTATCAGGAACTGGGCGTACCACTCGACCGAAGCCTGACGGAGGATACACTCCAAACCATCCGCGCCCGATTCACGGACCTCGCTGGACGCTGGAAACAGGTTGAACCCGGAGGTACATTGGAATTGCCGTTTGAAATTTTGCCAGTCGCAGGTACCTGACGCTTCAAAAGTTATAAGGCACGGCGGAGCCACGTCTTTGCCAGCCGCCAGTCGCGCTTGACGGTCATCGCCGAGACATCCAGGGCCACGGCAGTTTCTTCGATGGTCAGCCCCCCGAAGAAGCGGCATTCAACCACGCGGGCGGCACGCTCGTTGATGGCGGCGAGTTGTTCCAGCGCTTCGTCCAGCGCCACGATCTCGTCGGCGCGCTCGTCGGTCATCACAAAGACATCGTCAAGCGAGAGCTTGATGGCGTCGCCGCCACGCTTTTGCCGGCCGCGCTTCCGGGCATAGTTGACAAGGATGCGCCGCATCGCCATAGACGCCAGCGCGAAAAAATGGCCTCGATTCTGCCATTGCACGCGCCGCTGATCGACCAGCTTAAGATAGGCTTCGTGGACGAGTGCGGTCGTGTTGAGTGTATGGTCGGCGCGCTCTTTACGCAGGTGGTAGTGCGCCATCTGCTGTAACTCCTCGTAGACGAGCGGCATGAGCTGGTCGAGCGCCTGCTCGTCGCCCTCGCTTAGATCTACGAGTAACTGCGTAATCTCCTGCTGCGAGGCCATACGGTAGGGTTCGTACTTGGGTTTTTATTCTTCGGTATTTGCTTCCCGCTTCTTCCTCTTTCATCCTTTCCCACCATCACGGCGCGCCAGCCAGGAGGGCTTGATAGGTGGCAACGTGGTCGGGTTGCTGGGTGGCAGTTGCGAGATCGACGAGGACCGTCAGCACATAGCGCGTGTGAAGGTCGTCAAGGCCGCGTGTGGCCTGGAGGGTCTCGTAGCTACGCACCAGCAGTGGCTCAGCTTCTGCATAGCGCCCCTCCCGGAACAGGGCCTTCCCCAGATGGCCTTCGACCTGTGCAATGCGCCAATCCTCTTCTTCGTATACCTGCTGGCGGATGGTGAGGGCTTCGCGCAGGTGCGGCTCAGCGGCAGCGGCCTGTCCGTGCTCTATCAACACCGTCCCCAGCCCATCCAGCGACGCAGCGATGTCGGGATTGCCCTCAGGCATAGTGCGGCGGCGCAAGTCCAGCGCAAGGGTAAATTGGGGGATGGCGGCAGCGTAGTCTTTCGACGCATAATACAGCCGTCCCAGGTTGTGATGAACGACAGCGGTAAAAGGGTGTTCTTCTCCCAAAAAAGTATACGAAATGGCTCGCGCTCGTTCGAGGTCAGCCTCTGCTTTCTCGTAATCGCCACGATCCTGGTGTAGCCCGGCGAGGCTGTTGAGCAGAAAGGCAATGTACGGATGCTCTCGTCCATACTTTGCTTCGAGGATGCCGATGGCTTCGCGGTACATCGCCTCTGCTTCCTCCACCTCACCCGCGTCGTTCAGGATATTGGCGAGGTTGTTCAGGTTGACGGCCAGGTTTTCGTTCGGCTCGTCGCTCGGCTCCTGACGGCGGATGGCAATAACCTGCCTCAGGGTCGCCCGCGCATCTTCGATGCGACCTAGCTCCTCGTAAACCAGAGCCAGCGAGTTCAGCACCCCCGCCACTTCGGAATGATCCAGCCCCAAGGCAGCCTGCTTCAGCACCAACCCTTCATTCAAGAGGGGTTCAGCCTCTTCGAAATGGTCAAGGCGGTACTCGACGTTGGCCAGTTCGAGCAGGGCGGTGCCCAATCCCTCGGCACGACCGCCTTCCTGCCGGTACACGGCGATGGCATCTGTCAGGGTGGAGCGTGCCTGATTGTACAACCCCAATTTCCGGTAGACACCCCCGATGAGGGTCAGCAGCCGGGCCTGCACGGCAGGCTGGTCGGCCAGTTCATCGCGCACCTTCTCGACGCCCACATCCAGCATTTCCCGCGCTGTGATATCGGGGTCAGAGGCTTTGGTCGGATCGGCTCCCTCGAATAGATCAGCCAGGAAGGTCGAAACCGCTTCGGCCTTGTCGCGCTCCTGCGCAATCTCGTCAGCCTGCCGGGCAATACGCGATGCCTGCACCGCCATCACCACCCCGAAGCCCATCACAAGCAGAAAGACGAACGAGGCAACAGCCACCCCCACCCGGTACCGCTGAATAAACTTGCGCATCCGATACCTGACGGTATCGGGTTGTGCCGCGACGGGCTGCCCGCTCAGAAATCGCTCTACATCATCCGCGAGCGCCTCAACCGAAGTGTAGCGTCGCTGTGGCTCCTTGTGCATCGCCTTGAGCACGATGGTGTCGAGGTCGCCTGCCAGCCCCTTGCGGAGGGCGGCAGGTTCGGTGCTGCGAGCGGCGCTAACGGCCTCCGGCGTGATCGTTTCTGTATCGCCATCCGTTCCTTCGAGGGCAGCGGTCCGTGCCACCACCGTGGACGGCTTTGTCGGCTCTTCCTCACAGATGATCCGCGCGATGTCCTCCGTCGCCCGACTCTTGAGGTGATAGGGACGGTGCCCCGTTAGTAGTTCGTAGAGCAATACGCCAAGCTGATACACATCCGACGCCGTGGTGATGGTGCCGGTGCGTACCTGCTCCGGGCTGGCGTATTCGGGCGTCAACAGACGCATCTCTGTGCGCGTCTGCGCCAGCGTGAAGGGCGACAGGTTGGGGTTGAGCAGCTTGGCGATGCCAAAGTCGAGCAACTTCACCTCGCCCCGCTTCGACACCAGGATGTTAGACGGCTTGAGGTCACGGTGGATGATGAGGTTCTGGTGCGCGAACTGGACGGCAGCACACACCTGCTGAAAGAGTCGCAGCCGCTCGTGTACCGGCAGGCGGTGCCGATCGCAGTAGGTGGTGATGGGCACGGCATCTTCGATGTACGCCATCACGAAGTAGGGCCGCCCGTCCTCGGTCATGCCCCCATCAAGCAGGCGGGCAATGTTCGGATGATCGAGTGCGGCG
>DATGCC010000648.1:0-2098 GCA_035312345.1 Rhodothermales bacterium | reverse complement strand
AATCTGCCCGACGACGGGGAAGTAAGCGGCTTCGGTGTTCTCAAACAGCGCCGCGCCCTGGCTGATGTCGAGGTTGCCTGTCACGCCCTCTGCTGTCACCATCGTGCCGTAGTCGGGATCGTCTTCGGAGAGCGACCAGACGTAATCAACCAGCGCCCACCGATCCTCAACGGGAATGTCGTAGGATGGCATGGGCGAGCCGTCGAGGCCAGTGGTAAAGGTGCGGTAAATGTCCTCGCGGCTCTGTCCGTTGCGGAAGGTCCAGCGTTTGGTCATGTCGGCGGGGCGGATGTGCGCGCCCCACTGGTCTTCCAGTGTCGGTGCCGAGGTGCCGTTGCCGCGTCCCTGATCGCCATGACAGTCGGAGCACTGGTTTGACAGATACACCTCGCGCCCGCGTTCCAGGTTGCCTTCGTCGTAGCTGGGGGCATTGGGGATCTCGACGGTTTTGGGCACGCCATACGGTCCGGCGAAGTCATCGCTGAAGGTTTTGATGAAGTAGGCGAGGTTGGTGATTTGTGTTTCGCTCAGCTTGCCTTGCCAGGCGGGCATGCTGGTGTAGGCCATCCCCTCGCGGATGCTACGTTTGATGTCTTCGGTCGTGGGCAACTCGCCGCTCTCGGTGGTGCGAAACTTGAAGATGCCGGACGTGAAATCGCGCGGTGCAGGACGCAGGTACGTCGTGGCAATGCTCACCGCGTCGCCATTTTCTCCGTGGCACTGGGCGCATTTCTCCATGTAGACTTCGCGCCCGGCCTCGCGCTGGGCTTCGGTACCGAGGTCGGGTTCGGTGTCCTGTGCATACAGCGGGACGATGAGAAAGCAGAGGGCGATGAGTAAAGGAAAAGTTTTCATCATGGTGCGGCCTCCTCCTCGGCTTCAGAAGAACGAGGACGTTGATCCGTAAATTCGTAAAGGAACAGGATCACCTCCCAGATTTCGTCCTCCGTCAGGAAGTTTTCCCAGGCAGGCATGGCCGAGGCCCACGGCGTTGCTTCTTCGGGCAGGCCGGGTGCGCCTTTGGCGATGCGCCAGAACAGGTAGGTCTCCTGCAACATCGCGATGGTCGTCGCATCGTTAAAGCTGGCGGGGATGGGATCGAAGCCATGGGCGAAGTGCCCGTCGCCGCTCATGTTGTCGCCGTGGCAGTAGAAGCAATTCTCGAAGTAGATGCGGCGACCGTTCTCGACATGAGTAGCAAAGGCCGACGGGTCGCTCTCCTCCAGCGCCCGGTATGGGTTGTGTGTCTCGACCAGATTGATCGTCTGCCCTTTGAACGAGATGGACGTAGGCGGCGGCGGATGGATCGTGCGGCCTGCCACGGCTGGGCGCGGCGGTGCGGTAAGGTCGGAATACACCTTCCAGGCCACCAGTACCGGTAGCGCTACGAGGACGATGAGTAGCGGCACCGTGTAGCGTTTCTCGGTCATAAAGCGCGTCAGCGCGTCCTTAGCCGTCGCCAGTTGCTCCGAGTCGGCGGAGAGGTAGGCCAGCAGCGCAATGGTGATGATCGCCATGAACATCACGACGATAGACGACGGGATCGGCGGGTCGACGCCCAAGGTGAGCATCAGGTAGAGCGCGACCCACCAGATCGCTATCCAGGCCAGCCGGTTCAGCGTCACGAACCGCGTAGCGACGAAGCGTATAGCCACCATCACACCGATGATGACGAGCAGCACCAGGATTTTCATGGCATGTGAGGTCGGGGTGAGGTTTTCTGGTGGATGGTTGAGGGTGGATAGTGGATGGTTAAAGACAAGACCGTTTAGTCTATCCACTATCTACTATCCACCATTTACTCTCCGTTCTGCGATGCGAGGTAATCGACGAGGGTGTTCAGGTCTTTGGCGGATACTTTGTCATAGAAGCCGACGCCCTGGAGCGTGCTTTGCATCACACCGCCCGGAAAACCTTCCGCCACCACAGCATCGGGTTCGAGGATGGCATCGGTGATTTCAGCTTTGGAGAGGCGGGCACCGACATCGTAGAGGCTGGGCCCCACGAGCGGGGCCGGATTGTCGATGCTGTGGCAGGTGTTGCACAGGTAGGTGGTGAAGAGCGTCGGCCCGTCCATGTTAGAGGATACTGTAGCGGG
>DATGCC010000647.1:0-3548 GCA_035312345.1 Rhodothermales bacterium | reverse complement strand
CGTGGGAGCCCTGGTGCGGCTTCAGTTTGCAGACGGAAGCAGGGGACCCGCACGGCTGGTGGCCGCAGGGAGTGGCTATCGTTCACAGTCATCGCTGGTGCAAGTACTGGGACGAGGAGAGCACCCGGCTGAAAACGTGTGGGTGCGCTGGCCGGATGGACGTGAGCAGGTGGTTGGTGTTAAGCCGGGTGTTGTGGAGGTCACAGTTGTCTATGAGGAGGGTGTGTGAGATGAGCGCATGTCAGAATAAATGGTGGGTTTGTATCCTGGCGTTGCTGGTCTTGTCAGTTTGCCAGCAGGCCGAACCGGAAAGAGCACAACAGACGGAAGAGACAAAACAGATGGCGCAGCGCCTTGCCGAGATTGCTGCCGCCACCGAGGCAGATCCACGCAGCAGTGTCCACGCCAACAAGGCGCGGGTGCGTAAACTCCGCGAGATCACACCGCCCACTGAGCAGAAAACCCTGGCCTCCTACAAAGCCACACTGGGTCAGGAGTTGCTGCATGCAGGCGAGAATGAAGCTGCCATTGATACGTTTCTTTCCATCCTGGATCTCACAGAAAAATACCCCGCGCTTTTCTCCGGTAATTTTGCCCTCGCTGTCAAAGACCTTCTGGCTATCAGCTACCTGCGGCTGGGCGAGCAGGAGAACTGCATCGAGAACCACAACATCGACCGCTGCCTCTGGCCCATCCGCGAGGACGGCGTGCACACCCGCGAGCGCGGCTCCCGCAACGCCATCGACGTCTACACCGAGATTCTCAACGCCGACCCCGACGACCTCAACGCCCGCTGGCTGCTGAACGTGGCTTACATGACCCTCGGCGAGTACCCTGACGGTGTGCCCGACCGCTGGCGCATCCCGCCCGACGCGCTGGAATCGGAGTACGACATTGGTCGCTTTCGCGATGTGTCGATCCCGTTGGGGCTGGATGTGGTGGGCCTCTCCGGCGGAGCCATCATGGAGGATTTTAATGGCGATGGTTTGCTCGATGTTTTGGCCTCCTCATGGGGCCTGCGCGACCCCCTCAAGTACTTCGAAAGTAAGGGCGATGGCACGTTTGCAGATCGCACCGAAGCAGCGGGGTTGACGGGGCTTGTGGGTGGCCTCAACCTGGTCCACGGGGATTATGACAACGATGGGTACCCGGATGTGCTCGTGCTGCGTGGCGCATGGCTCAACGAAGGCCAGCCGAACTCGCTCCTCCACAACAACAGCGATGGTACCTTTTCTGACGTAACCGCCTCGGCAGGGATGCTGACGGCGTATCCGACGCAGACGGCAGCCTGGGGCGACTATAACAACGACGGCTGGCTCGACCTCTTCATCGGCAACGAATCGTCACGGAGCAAAGGGCGCAACCCGTGCGAACTCTACCGCAACAACGGCGATGGCACCTTCACCAGCGTTGCCGCGCAGGTGGGTGTAGATGCGCTGGGCTATTTCAAAGCGGCGGTGTGGGGCGATTACAACAACGACGGACGGCTCGACCTCTACCTCTCGGATTGGGAGCGGCCCAACCTGCTGTTTCGCAACGATGGTCCTGATGGTGAAAACGGCTGGCGCTTTACCGAGGTGGGCGAGGCGGCGGGTGTGCGCGAGCCGGTAGAGAGTTTCCCCGCATGGTTCTGGGATTACGACAATGATGGTTGGCTCGACCTCTTCGTCTCCGGCTGGCGGGCCTCGGCGGGCGATGTGGCTGCCGAATACCTGGGCCTGCCCCGCCGCGACGTGCGGCCCCGTCTCTACCGCAACAACGGCGATGGCACCTTTGCAAACGTCACCACGGCGGCTCGGCTCGACCGGGTGATGTACACGATGGGCTCCAACTTTGGTGACCTCGACAACGATGGCTGGCTCGATTTCTATATCGGCACCGGCGATCCTGATTTCCGCTCACTCATGCCCAACCGCATGTTTCGCAACGCCGACGGATCGGGGTCCGGGGCAGGCTCTGGGCGGTTCTTTCAGGATGTGACGGCTTCTGGCGGGTTCGGGCATCTGCAAAAGGGCCACGGCGTCGCGTTCGGCGATCTCGACAACGACGGTGATCAGGATGTCTATGCGACCATTGGCGGAGCATACGAGGGCGATGTGTTCAACAATGTGCTCTTCGAGAATCCCGGCCACGGCAACCACTGGATCACCCTCCGGCTCGAAGGCACGACCTCTAACCGCAGTGCCATCGGGGCCCGCATCCGGCTCGATCTTGCCACCTCCGATGGCCCGCGCACGGTCTACGCCACCGTATCCTCAGGCGGCAGCTTCGGTGCATCCAGCCTGCAACAGGAAATTGGCCTCGGCCAAGCCACTGCCATCACCGCGCTCGAAATTACCTGGCCTGTGACCGGACAGGTGCAGCGCTTTGAGGAGGTGCCGGTGAATCGCATCGTGCAGATCCGCGAAGGAGAAGATACCTGGCAGGAGGTGATGGTAGAGCCGTTCGATTTATCAGCGGAGATGGCGCAAGGGCATACGGGGCACAAGGAGTAGGAATCACAAAGAGGCAAATTTCTGGATGTGCATTTGAAGCCAGAAATCTGCATCTTCCAGCAGGACCTCATCATGCTTCCCCCACTCACCGCATGAATGATGGCACATCGTAGCAACCGGCTGCTGGTGCTGGTGCTGATGCTGACCTGGGCAGCACCGCTGCAGGCACAGACTGGAGAGGTACAAGGCCGCGTCCACGAAGCCGGAACGGGCGATCCGCTGGCGACCGTCCAGGTGACACTGGAACGCGGCGGCGCGATCATCGCCGGATCGGTGACGGACGACGACGGGCGCTACCGGATCGATGGCGTAGCGCGGGGCAGCTATACCCTGTTCGCCCGCTTCATTGGTTTCCAGACGGAACAGGTAGCGGTGGAGGTCGGAACTGAGGTGTTGGAGGTTGACCTCCGCCTGCGCGCTGTCGTGCTCGACCTTGACGAAGTAGAAGTGAGCGCCGAAGCCTTTCAGGACGAGAGCGACCCCAACGTCGCGCTCACGCGCATCACGCAGGAGCAGGTGCGCCAGTTGCCGGGCGGGGCGGAGGATGTGATGCGTACGCTCCAAGCGACGCCCGGCGTGCAGGCCCCCGGCGATTTCTCGAACCAGCTAATCGTGCGCGGTGGGACGCCGGACCAGAACCTCATCCTGCTCGATGAGATCGAGGTCTACAGCCCCTACCAACTCAGCGGCATGGGCAGCCTGCTCAACCCGGCACTCGTGCGACAGGTCGACCTCTACACCGGCGCTTTTCCCGCCGTCTACGGCGACCGGCTCTCGTCGGTGCTGGCCGTGCAGACACGAGACGGCGCGACGGATCGCTGGCTCGGCGGTGAGGTCAGCACCAACATGGTCAGCGCCAACCTCATCCTCGAAGGCAAGACCGGATTCCTGGGCGGAAGCTGGCTCGTCAGCGGGCGGCGCACCTATTTCGATTCCTTCGCCAACACCTTTGCGCAGCGCGTCGGCGTCTTCAACGACATCGCTTTTCCCGACTTCACGGATGTCCAGGCCAAGCTGATGCTGCGGCCCGCGCCCGGCCATTTTGTGCGGTTC
>DATGCC010000646.1:0-3753 GCA_035312345.1 Rhodothermales bacterium | reverse complement strand
TATTTCTTTTTGATGATTGGCATCATCACGCTGCTTATCGCACTGGTGAATTACGTGAACTTGGCGACGGCGCGAGCACTGGACCGCGCACGCGAAGTGGGGGTACGTAAAGTAGTGGGAGCACATCAGCGGCAACTCATCGCGCAGTTCATGATGGAATCCTGCTTGATGAACGGCATTGCGTTGCTACTGGCTGTCGGACTTTCGCTGGCGCTACGCCCTGTGCTCAATCAACTGGCAAATGTACACCTTGTGTCTGCGATGTGGCTGCAAAGCGATTTCTGGCTGGTTGTGCTGGGTATCTTTGCGGTGGGCACCTTGCTCTCCGGGGTGTATCCTGCTTTTATGCTGTCGTCCTTCAAGCCAGTGACGGTGTTAAAGGGAGGTGCTGGCACCCTGGCTTCGCGGGCGACCCTGCGAAAATCCCTCGTTGTGATTCAGTTTGTTGCCTCCATCGTGCTGCTTGCGGGTACGGCGGTCGTCTATCAGCAGCTTGCTTTCATGCGGAGCATGGATATGGGGTTTGAACTGGATCAGGTGCTGGTTGTGGAGCGGCCGCGTGTGCGTGGCGAGGTGGAGCAGTGGGCCACCGAGATGAACACCTTCAAGGATAAACTGCGGACGATCCCTGCTGTGGGCCATGTTGGGTTGTCCAGCACCACCCCAGGAAGAGGTTTCGATTGGTATTCCAGGGTTTTCAAGCGCACCGACGATCCATCTCAAGGCAAAGCAGCACGGGCTACGAGAATCGATTATGACTTTTTGGAGGTGTACGGACTTCAGGTCGTGGCCGGAGCTCCGTTTCGTGAGGGGATGTCTTTGTCTGATGGTGAAGATGCGCAGGTGCTTGTCAACGAGAAGTTAGTCAGGGCTGTAGGGTTTGCTTCTAATGAAGAAGCCATCGGTCAAGAGATTCGGGTTCAGCGTGGTGATACGTATATCATTCACGGTGTAGTGAGTGATTTCAAATGGTCATCGGCGCATGTGTGGGGAGAGTCCGTTTTGATGCTCTATGAAACGCGCTATGGTGATATTTCAATGACCGTGCAACCAGAGCAAATCCCCTCAACACTTGCTGCCGTTCGTGAGGTTTTTCAAACCCTGTTTCCTGGCAATCCTTTTGTGTACCGTTTTGCAGATGAGAGCTTCAATGCGCAATACCGAGCCGACCAACGATTTGCTACACTGTTTGCCATTTTTGCCGGGATTGCCATTCTGATTGCATGTCTTGGCCTGTTTGGCCTCGCTGCTTTTACGGCAGATCGGCGTACCAAAGAGATTGGTGTGCGCAAAGTGCTTGGGGCCTCAGTGGGCAGTATCGTGGCCCTGCTCTCACAGGACTTCCTTAAGCTCGTTGGCTTTGCCTTTCTCTTTGCGGTACCTCTGACCTATGTCCTCATGCAACGCTGGCTTGAAGGATTCGCCTATCGGATTAGTCAGGGTCCCGGTGTTTTTGTGCTGACGGGTGGGCTGGTATTGCTTATCGCGCTGGCGACGGTGAGCTATCAGTCGATCAAAGCGGCCCTTGCTGATCCCGTTAAAAGCTTGCGCTATGAGTAATAGAGAGGCAATGTGATTGGACTGGCTAGAGTCGCCGCGTGAACGTATAATGAGGTGTCAACACCCAAACACTTACTTGAGAGCCCACCATGAAAACATTACGTACTTTTCTCTTTCTCGTCATGCTTCTCGGTCTGCCTGCGTTGGCTTTTGCCCAGGCCGATGACAGCGCGCCAACACCCGTCACATCCTCCCTCAAAGGACTCAATGACATCACGACCAACAACATCATGAAGACGGCGGAGATGCTCAGTGAGGACATCTATGCTTTTCAACCAACAGAGGAGGTGCGCACGGCCGGGCAAATCTTAGCGCATATCGCCAACGCACAGTTCCTGTTTTGCTCGGCAGCGGCGGAGCAGGAGAATCCGAATGGGGCAAATTTTGAGGAGACGGCCACGACCAAGGAAGCCATTATCGCAGCGCTGAAGTCAGGCTTTGAGTACTGTGACGGCGTTTATGCGGGGATGACCGACGCAGCAGGAGCCGAGATCAAGAGCTTCTTCGGCCAAGAGATGGCAGCGTCTGGCATCCTGGCGTTCAATTCCGCGCACAACTACGAACACTACGGCAACCTCGTGACGTACATGCGCATCAACGGTATCGTCCCGCCATCGTCTATGTAAAGTAGAGCTTCGCGGCGGATGAGTAAGAACCGGAAGACTGGTTCGTAGTCTTCATACGTTGTCAATACACCCCGAACCAGTTCGGCTGGCTGGCCGTGTCCCATAGGTGTTCTTCAAACCGGGCATCTATGGGACACGAGACCCTTACGGACCAGGAGGGATATTGGAAGGGTCGAACGGGGCGGTCTCGAAAACCCGTGTACCACGAGGTGTCGGGATGCTATATTCCCCCTTGCCTATTCCCCCATGCGCTCAATGTGAATGGCAGGCTTGTTGCGGCCGCCGAAGCCGGAGAGGTTGTAGACGAGCTTTAGCATCACGTACCGGCCCAGCGTGTTGATCTGCTCTTCCTGGATGTAGGTGTTCGTGTTGGAATAGTTGACGCCGAGGTTTTTGTTCAACAGGTCGGTGGCGACGAGTTGCACCTGCACCTGGTTGTCCAGCAGCGACCGCGAGATTTCAGCGCTCCAGAGGGGCACGCTCTGGCCGGAGCCAAACACATCCTCCGCATAGAGCTGGTAGTCGAGCGAGGTCGAGAAGCGCCATACGTCGGTTGGCGTGTAGGCGAGGTCGGCGTAGAAACTACGATTGATGTAGCTCTTGTTCAGATCCTGGTTCAGCGAATACCGGTTGACGTTGAAGGTGTGGCGGGCACCGACGGAGGCATCCACAATGTCCTTGTTGCGGTTGTCGAGGCGCACATCCCACGAACTCCGCAGGATGCGGGTCGCATTCTCCTCGTCGTTGATGAACTCGATACCCCGGTTGTAGGTCGTCTGTGTGGAGATGTTGATCTTGCTTTTCAGGCGGCGTAGCGGCGTGCCAAACGAAAGGCTTCCATTGAGTGTCCAGTCGCCGTCGGCGTTGACTGACGTGAGCGTTTGCCGGAACTGCTCGTCGATGGTGCGGGCGCGGACGATGCTGTTGGTTGCATACGTGGCGCGGGCGAAGGCGAAGAAGTTGGTGAACGTAAACTGGTCGAACAGGGTGAAATGCAGGCTGGCGTTGTGCTGATATTCCGGGCGCAGTTCGGGGTTGCCCACGTACACATTGAGCGGGTCGCTGTTGTCCGTAAACGGCTGCAATTCTCGCATGGACGGCTCGCGGGTGTTGGCGTTGTAGCGCAGGTTTAGATGCTTGCCATTGCTGATGTCGTAGTTCAGTGAGGCGGAAGGGAGGAAGTGGGTGAAGCTGTTGCTCACCGTCGCGTCGGCATCGAGAATGGCTCCGTCCAGCACGGAGCGCTGGACATCCACGCCGACACCGTAGGACAGCCGCTCCTCATTATACCGGTAGTTGAGGCCCGCCCGGTTGTACGTGTACGTCCGCTCAAAAGCTGAACTCAAATCGTCGTTGCGCACCGAGCCCTCTTCGACGAGGTCAAAGAATGCCTTATCCTGATCCTCGCTGATCGACTGGTGCTCGATGTCGGCTTGCAGCAGGCGGCGTTTGTCAAGGGGTTCGGTGTAGGAGAGGCGCTCGGTGTGCGTGAAGGTGTGATCCTGTTGTGCCTGGAGTTGGGCGATTTCGTCGGTGGTGAGCACGTTGCCTTCCTGGTAAAACAGGT
>DATGCC010000645.1:0-2155 GCA_035312345.1 Rhodothermales bacterium | reverse complement strand
CAGAAAGCCTTCGCTACAGAGCGCCGCACCGAAATCGCTGGGCCGGATGCCCAACTCGATTACTCTGAGGAAGACTACATCATCAAGGAGGACATGTACGTCATCGTTACCCGCGACGGCTGGGTGAAGCGGCAGCGCTCCTACACCGAATTGGAGAATATCCGCATCCGGGAAGGCGACGAGATTGGCTGGATTCTGCCGGGCTCCACACGGGAGACGGTGGCTTTCCTGACCAACTTTGGTCGAGCGTACACTATCCGTGTGGATGAGTTGTTGAACACCACAGGCTACGGCGAGCCGGTGCAGAAGCAGTTCGACTTCTCTGACAAAGAGCGCGTCGTAGGCGTCATCTCGTTCGATGCACGGGTGCTGCCGAAAGCCCAGCCTGACCCCGAAGCCGAGCCAGAACTCTTCGGCAAAGACGGAGAGCCGACGGAAGAGGCCGTGCCGTACATCGTGGCCGTCACCCGTGATGGTTATGCGACGCGCCTGACTATCGAAGGCTACACTGACCCTTCTACCAAAAACGGGCGGCTCTTCATGCGGCCCGGCAAGGGTGACGAGGTGGTGGCTGCGGAGGTCGCAGCAGGCGATGAGAATGTCTGCGTTGCCTCGAAAGAAGGCCATGTGCTCATCTTCCCCGCCACGCAGATCCCCGTCTACAAAGGCGCGGGCAAAGGTGTCATTGCGATGCGGCTGTCTGCGAAGGACCGCGTGCTCGGAGCCACGCTTTCGAGCGCTGCGCGCGATGGACTCGAAGTGGAGACCAGCCGGGGCCGCCGCGAGATCGTTCGTACGACGAAGTTTGAGGTCACCAACCGAGGCAACAAAGGCCGACAAATCATCAAGCGGGGCAATCTGGCAAAGGTCATCGTCAGCCCGATTGAGATTCGGCTGAACGGGCAGGGATGAGGAAAGGGGGAACGGGAGAGAGGGGGAGAACCCCGAGCCCCACTCCGCACTCGAAAATCCAAAATCGAAGATCGTAAATCCAAAATCGAATGGCTGAAGTAGCAAGCTATACAGGAAAAGACATCCAGGTCCTCGAAGGGCTGGAGCCAGTGCGCAAACGGCCCGGCATGTACATTGGCGGAACGGGCAAGCCGGGACTGCATCATCTGCTATGGGAGATTGTCGACAACGCCGTGGATGAGGCAACCAACGGATATGCGTCGAGCATAGATGTAGTGTTGCACAAAGATGGTAAAAGCGTCACCGTCACCGACAACGGGCGCGGCATTCCGGTGGACAAGCATCCACAAAAGAAGGTGCCCGCGCTGCAACTGATCCTGACCACACTCCATGCAGGCGGCAAGTTTGACCACTCCAATTACATTACGTCGGGTGGTTTGCATGGTGTCGGGGCCTCTGTCGTCAACGCCCTTTCGACCGAACTCATTGCTACCGTCAAGCGCGACGGGAAGGAGTACCAGCAGACCTTCAAGCAGGGCAAGCCTACCTCCAAGCTGAAAACGATCAGCCGCAGCACGCGGGGTTCGGGGACGACGATTTTCTTCCGGCCCGACCCGACGATCTTCGAGACGGTGAAGTTTGACCCGGAGGTCATCAAGGAGCAACTGGAAGTCAAGACCTACCTCAACCGTAACCTCAGAATTGTCTTCAAGGATGAGGTTAACGGGCAGCGGCTGGAGTTCCATCATGAGGGCGGGATTGCCGAGTTTCTGGGAGCATTAATCAAGCAGGATAAGTCACGGCCTGTGCAGGACAACGTGTTTGTCGTCGCGCAGGATGAGATCGAAGACGGTGTGCGCGTCGAGATCGCGTTGCAATGGACCGAAGCGCCGCGTGAGATGGTACGTTCTTTCGTCAACGGCATCCCGACGCGGGATGGTGGGACGCACGAACAGGGCTTCAAAGACGCGGTAAGGAGCGCCGTGCGAGCCTACATGGACACCCACGATCTGCTCCCGCGCAAGCTCGACATCAGCGCGGACGACATCCGTGAAGGGCTGTACGCCATCGTCAACCTGTTCATGGTGGAGCCGCAGTTTCAGGGGCAGACGAAGGACAAGCTGAACAACCCCGAGGCGCGGTCGCTGGTGTCCGGCGCGTTGCGGCTGGCGCTGGAGCAATACCTTATCAACCACCCGACGACGGGCGATGCCATCGCGGCGCGGGTCATCCAGGCAGCACG